>JBGMRM010000071.1:0-7327 GCA_048061415.1 Gammaproteobacteria bacterium
CACGCCGGGGACGTGTCCGAGACGCTATACTATATCATCGGCGGCTCGGTCAGCGTAGTCATCGAGGACAGGGACAGTAACGAAATCGTGCTCGCCTATCTGAATTCGGGAGATTTCTTCGGAGAGATGGGATTATTCGAGGATCACATCAGGCGTAGCGCCTGGGTCATCGCGCGAACCACCTGCGAAGTCGCTGAAATTCACTACAACCAGTTCATGGTTTTAGCCCGGGAGACACCGGAAATACTGTTTCAATTGTCGTCCCAACTCGCCAGCCGGCTACGCAAAACCAGCCGCAAGGTGAGCAACCTCGCGTTCATGGACGTGACCGGCAGGGTCGCCCGAACCCTGCTGGACCTCGCGCGTGAACCCGACGCGATTACCCATCCGGATGGCATGCAGATCAGAATCACGCGCCAGGAAATTGCAAAAATCGTTGGTTGCTCACGCGAAATGGCGGGCCGTGTGATGAAGACCATGGAAGAGGATGGCCTGATTAGCGCGCACGGTAAAACAGTGGTCGTGTTCGGAACCCGATAATCTACCGGTCCGTCATCAGAAAAATAGCGCCTTCAGGGCTTCCCCTGGCTGCTCGGCGCGCATAAACGCCTCACCCACAAGAAATGCATTCACGCCGTGATCGCGCATCAATTTGACGTCCTGCCGGGTATTTATTCCGCTTTCGGTGACCACCAGACAGGTTTCCGGCAGGCGCCCGAGCAGGTCTAGGGTGGTCGACAGGTGGGTCTCGAAAGTCCTTAAATCGCGATTGTTAATGCCTACTACCCTGAGTTCCAGACGCAGCGCCCGGTCCAGTTCCTGCCGGTCGTGTACTTCTACCAGCACGTCCATACCCAGCCCTCCTGCCAGCTTATACAATTCAAGCAGTGATCCATCGTCGAGCGCGGCCACAATCAACAAAATACAATCGGCACCCAGGGCTCTCGCCTCATACACCTGGTAGGGGTCGACGATAAAATCCTTGCGAATCACCGGCAGTGCACAGGCATTTCGCGCGGCGATCAGGTAATCGTCCTGCCCCTGGAAAAAATTCTGGTCGGTCAATACGGAAAGACAGGCAGCTCCTGCGGCAGCGTAAGATTCGGCGATTGCGGCCGGGTCAAAATCCACGCGTATTACGCCTTTACTGGGTGAGGCTTTCTTGATTTCGCCGATTACCGCCGAATCACCGCCAGCCTGTCTGTCCTGCAGCGATTTGATAAAACCACGCGGTGCTGGCGCGTCACCTGCCTGCTGCCTGATTTGCTCGTTCGATATCGACTGCCGTCGCGCTTCAATTTCTTCCCATTTGCGGCGCAAAATTTGCCTCAGGATATCCGGCTTGGACTCCGTCATTACGAATTCGATTTCGCCACCAGCTGGGCCAATATCTCGGTCGTCTTCCCATCGGCGATAGCCAGTTGAGCCTTTTCGACCCCAGTCGACAGGGTCTCGGCCAAACCCGATACATAAATCGCAGCACCGGCATTTAAACAAACGATATCATGCGCGGGGCCAGGAGTATTATCGAGTACCGACCGAATCATCGCCAGACTTTGTTCTACGCTATCTACCTTCAGCGTGCTTAAATCGGCCATTTCCATGCCAAAATCGGTCGGTGACAGGCTGTAAACGCTAACCTCGCTGTGCTTGAGTTCGGCAACCCGGGTTTTTGCCGAGATACTGATTTCATCCATCCCGTCCTCTGCGTGAACCACCATCACGTGGCGACTACCGAGTTGCCTGAGTACATGCGCCAGGGGTTCGACCAGTTCACCATCGAATACGCCGATGACCTGGTTCGGCGCCCCCGCCGGATTAGTCAACGGCCCCAGCACATTAAATATGGTCCGCACCGCCATTTCCCTGCGCGGACCAATCGCGTGGCGCATGGCGCTGTGGTGCTTTTGCGCAAACATAAAACCGACCCCGACCTGTTCGATACAGGCGCCGACCTGCTCGGGTGTAATATCGAGGTTGACCCCGGCAGCCTCCAGCACATCGGCGCTGCCCGATTTGCTCGAAACCGATCGATTTCCATGCTTGGCCACCCGGGCGCCCGCCGCAGCGGCGACTAACGCGCTTGCGGTGGATATATTGAAACTGCCCGAAGCATCCCCACCGGTACCGCAGGTATCGACCAAATGCCTGGCATCCACTTCAACCCGGGTCGACAGCTCGCGCATGACCGTAGCGGCTGCGCTTATTTCGTCGACGCTTTCACCCTTCATGCATAAACCGACCAGAAATCCACCGATTTGTGCTTCTGTGCATTCACCGGTCATGATTTGATGCATCACCGCAGTCATGTCTTCAGTGCCGAGATCCTGCCTGGCGATCACTGTTTTGATTGCTGTCTGTATGTCCATCATTCCCCCATCAAATAATTTAACCGCAAAATTCTTTAATTACCCACTCGCGAGCTTTGACATCGTGAGGAAATTTCGCAACAGGTCATGCCCATGTTCTGTCAGTATCGATTCCGGGTGAAACTGCACCCCTTCGATGCTCAAATCCCTGTGCCGAACCCCCATAATTTCATCCACAGACCCGTCCTTGTTTTCGGTCCAGGCAGTCAGTTCAAGGCATTTGGGCAAGCTAGCTTTTCCGATTACCAGCGAATGGTAGCGCGTCGCCTCAATCGGGCTGGCCAGGCCGGAAAATACGCCCTGACCAGTATGCACGACCATCGATGTCTTGCCGTGCATGATTTCTCTGGCATGGATTATCTTGCCGCCATAAACCTGTCCGATGCACTGGTGACCCAGACAGACACCGAGTATCGGTTTCGCGCCTGCTAATGCTTCTATCGCGACCATCGAAACGCCAGCCTCGTTCGGTGTGCAGGGTCCTGGCGAAATCATGATATGGCTCGCATCGGTGTCCTGAATCTCTTCAGCACTAATCTGGTCGTTTCTACGCACCTCGACTTCGGCGCCCAGCTCGCCCAAATACTGCACCAGGTTATAGGTAAACGAGTCGTAGTTATCGATCATCAGCACTTTCATGAGATTGACTCCTGATCATCGGCACAGGGATCTCTCGCCGGCAAACCCGATTCCGCCATCGTTACCGCCCTGAAGATGGCGCGGCCCTTGTCCATCGTTTCTTCCCATTCGTTTTCGGGCACCGAATCGTACACGATTCCAGCACCTACCTGGATATACAGTATTTCATCCTTGATGACAGCGGTGCGAATCGCTATGGCTGTATCCATATTACCGCTCCAGGATATATAACCGACGGCGCCGGAGTAAATACCGCGTTTGACCGGCTCCAGTTCGTCGATAATTTCCATCGCCCGGATTTTCGGCGCCCCGGAAACCGTACCTGCTGGAAAAGTCGCGCGCAATACATCCATCGCCGACATACCCGGTTTTAAACACCCCTCGACATTTGAGACGATGTGCATCACGTGGGAATAGCGTTCGACGATCATTTTCTCGGTCAATTGCACGCTCCCGGTTTCACTCACACGACCCGCATCGTTTCGACCCAGGTCGATCAGCATCAAGTGTTCCGCCAGCTCTTTGGGGTCGTCCAGCAGTTCGCGTTCGAGTATCTGATCGTGCTTACGATCGCGACCGCGCGGCCTGGTGCCCGCGATAGGTCGCACGGTAACCACCTGGTCTTCGAGACGCACCAGGATTTCGGGCGATGATCCCACCACGAAATGATCCCCCATATTCAGATAATACATATAGGGTGAAGGATTCAGACTGCGCAACGCGCGATACAAATCGATCGGTCTGGCCTTGAACGGAATCGACAGGCGTTGCGACAGTACGATTTGCATCGCATCACCATCGATAATATATTGCCTGGCTTTTTCGACTGCCTGCTCGAATCCCTGCTGGGTAAATTCAGAAGTAAAATCATCTTCACCAACCGATTGCTGCACTCCTTCGGGAGCTGCAAGCACGCGGTTTCCCATCAGCTTCTCTTCGAGTTCCAGCAATCGCTGCTGCCCGTTTTTCCAGGCGCTGTTTTCGGTAGGATCGACGTGCACGATCAGAAACACCCGTGACGCCAGGTTATCAAAAACGACCAGTTCATCGCTCAGCATCAGCAGGATGTCCGGGGTCTCATGCCTGTCGGGGTTGGGGCATTCGGCCAGTTTCGGCTCTATGTAGCGAATCGTATCGTAACCAAAGTAACCGACTAACCCACCGTGAAATTTTGGCAGGCAATCAGCCTCGGCCACCCTGAAAAAATTCAGATAATCTTCGATGAACTGAAGTGGATCGCTGGTGTCTTCCTGGCTCACTACCTGCCCGTCCACCTCGAGCACGGCCCGGTTTCCAAACACTTTCAAACGTGTATCGCAGGCCAGCCCGATAATCGAGTAACGTCCCCATTTTTCACCACCCTGCACCGACTCGAACAGATAGCTATAGGGCTCGTTGGCGAGTTTCAGGTAAGTACTCAGCGGGGTATCGAAGTCCGCGAGCACCTCGCGCACCAGTGGAATACGATTATAATCGCGCTTGATTTGATTGAATTGTCGAAGATTCATGGAAATGACTCAAAACGGTTAAACAAGGTACAACGGCACTACGGCACTACGGTGAGGGCTCACCGTGGCCAGCGATCAATCCGAACCTTGCTCTGTTTTGCTGCTTGAATCATCGTTTAAATGAGTGCTTCCAATTGAACCATCGAATCTATCACAGCATCTGGCCCATAGCTACGGATATCTTCGCCATGGTTATAGCCATAACTCAGGCAAACGATCTGCAATCCGGCCGCGCGCGCCGCTTGCACGTCGCTGACAGAATCTCCCAGCATCAGTGACCGCCGTGGACTCACCTGCATTTTTTCCGCGGCGGTCAGCAAAGGTAATGGATCGGGTTTTTTCTTCGCGGTATCGTCCCCGCAGATAATCAGCTCGAAGTACCCGGCAATCCCCAGGTCGTCCATCAGGGGCAGGGTAAATTCTCTGGCTTTGTTGGTGACACAGGCCAGCCGGTAACCCTGCCGTTGCAAATAATCCAGACCCGGCAATACGCCGTCATACAGACGACTGCGAACTGAAACATTCGAAGCATAGAACGAGTTAAACAGGGGTAGTGCTTCTTGATAAAGACCCGGATCGGGTTCGCCATCGAGCGCGTTGACCAGGGCGCGTTTTAGCAGGCGGTCGAGGCCATTGCCAACCCAGCATCTAACCGCCTGTTCACCTCGAACTGGAATATTCAATTGCAGCATCGTTTGATCGATACAATAAGCGAGGTCGGGCGCAGAATCGACCAGGGTTCCATCCAGGTCGATCAGTAGCATGTCTGGTTTTCTGATCAAATACTAGTGCTCATTCAACATGATAATTGCGGATTCAGCAAGGCGAGAAGCGGCTAGATGTGACTCTGAATCCGTAATTATCATGCTGAAAGAGCACCCGCCCTTGCGAGCTCGTCTCTCATTTTCGCAACAATGCTGTCGTAACGATTGGGGTCAGACTCGGTGGTGTGACCAAAAATTCCAGATCCCGACACGAAGGTATCGGCTCCTGCGGCTGCAATCTCGGCAATATTATCGACCTTAACGCCACCATCGACCTCAAGGCGTATATCGTATCCGTACTGGTCAATTATTTTCTTCACCTCACGTAGCTTGTCGAGCGTCGCGGCGATAAAACTTTGTCCGCCAAAACCAGGATTAACCGACATCAGCAGGATCATATCGACCTTGTCGATCACATAGTCGAGATAGGTAAGTGGGGTGGCCGGGTTAAATACCAGGCCTGATTTGCAACCACTGTCCCGAATCAGGCCCAGGCTGCGATCAACATGATCTGAAGCTTCGGGGTGGAAGGTAATATAACTCGCACCCGCTTTGGCAAAATCGGGAATGATACGATCGACAGGTTTAACCATCAGGTGGACATCGATTGGCGCGCTCACCCCGTGATTGCGCAAAGCCTCACAAACCAGCGGGCCGATCGTGAGGTTTGGCACGTAGTGATTATCCATCACATCAAAATGGACGATATCGGCACCCGCAGCGATGACATTATCGACTTCTTCACCGAGGCGTGCAAAATCGGCTGACAAAATTGACGGGGCTATCAGGTAATCAGGCATGGTGGCATCCAATTGGCTAACTTGGTTTCAATACTGAGGAAACTGTTCCTCATTTCAACTGGTACGCGAAGGACGAACCGAAAAAATTCACAGCCCTGAGGCGCAACTGGGTTCCCTGTTTAAAGGCAGCATCCGGCGGTATTTTTGCTGTCATCAGAGCTTACTTAAGGCTGCCTATGTAGTCGGCCAAATTTTTAATGTCAGCGTCACTTAGTCCCGCCGCCATGGCATTCATGATAGGACTTTTACGCGCACCGCTGCGAAAATCGGTTAGGTTCTTACGGATAAATGCGGCTTTCCGACCCGCCAGTGACGGATAGGTCGGCACCACACTCTTCCCACCGGCGCCATGGCAGCCAATGCAGCCCTTGGCCGCGTAAGTCGATTTACCAGCAACCTTGTCGGCCTGGACTGAAGCACTGAACACCAGCGCCAACGAAAACACTATCGCTGAAACAAACCTCATAAATTCCTACTCCCCGGTAGTAAATTCTGACACGCCATCGGATAATGGCGCCGAAAAACCGAGATATTGTGGCAAAGCCACTTATCGATGTAAAGGGTAACAGGCTCTGCTTAATCGATGCTGAATGTACCAGGATATGATTGATTCAATAGACTATAACCGAAAAATACGACAGGACCTTAAAATCGACTACAAGATTGATGACCAGGTGCTCAGGTTTCATACTACCTGGGGGTTATTTTCGCCACGGGTGATCGACGAGGGTTCGAAAATGTTGCTCAAACATCTCGAAATCGAACCCGACTACGATTGCCTCGATCTCGGATGTGGCTACGGTGTGCTTGGTTTATGCATCGCCAGATCAGCGCCCAGTGGGCATACGCTGCTGATCGACAAGGATTTTATCGCCGTCGAATACACGGAAAAAAACCGTTTGCTCAATAAAATCGATAACGCCCGTTGTTTACTGAGCAACGGTTTCGACCATATCCCGAAACAGCAATTCGACCTGATCGTCTCCAATGTCCCCGCCAAGGTCGGTAAGGAAATGCTCTATATTTACCTGTTCGACGCGCTCGAATACCTGAAACCGGGCGGCTCGTTTTATATCGTCACGATCACCGGCTTACGCCAGTTTTTCAAACGCGGCTTCCACGAAGTATTTGGAAACTACCAAAAGATCAAGCAGGGTAAGACCTATACCGTCGCGCGCGGTATCAAACAACCTTAGGGAACCTCTGATCTATTCGTGAACTCGCATCTTGAAGCCAAAATCCGACGC
>JBGMRM010000072.1:0-7320 GCA_048061415.1 Gammaproteobacteria bacterium
CTGTTTCACATGCCTGGTCACTATCACCAAGGTGATAGCCGGGGAACCTTCTTATGCAGGCCTAACCGAATCTATCCCCTTGTGTGGCAGAAATATACCTATTCCCATCAATTGCCTGTCGCCTATTCCCTGTTGCTGCAATCGAACCGAGTCTTCGATACTCAACCCCGCCAGCATCAGTTTTCGCGTTAGCAAATACCCATCTTTAGTCCTGTGTTTTACCAGCAAACCACTCATCATCTTTTTAGTGTGAATTTTTCGTTGTTGCAGAATATCAGCCATATTCTGGATGAATTCCTGGTCTTGATCGGTCCCACCGGTATCGACGTAACGGGCGAATATCGTTGTTAATTTGCTCAGCATCTTTTGTTTTGCTGGGCCAATAGTCAGTTCATGACCATCGATATCGAGCGTCCGGTCGACCAGGGAATGACTATCTTCCACCCGGTGCTGTGGCACCCTGAGCACCAGCCTGGTTCGGCGCGAAGGCCAGAGTAATTCACTCGATGGATCCTGGGGCCGGTTCCAGCCATGCGACGACTCGGCCACATGAATTTGATGAATTGCCGCGCTGGGTTCATCTTTCAGCCACGGCAGGTGCCGGATCAGGGCCCGGTACAGCGCATTTCCATGATCGAGCGGCAAAGTCCTGCACTGGATCGCGAATACCAGATCTACAACATCTTTCGATAATTGAAAGCTACCCGGGTCGTCTTCGTTTTCCTGCCAGTACATTATTTATTTATCTCACCGACGTAAATATAGCTTCGAGCTGGTCCTCCCATGCGGGTGGGGTATCGAAGAACGGCGGTTTGATATCCATGCGGAAGAATATTTCACCCTGTTTCGCCCGTTCGACGATGGCCTGTTTCAATTCATCGAATGACTCTAAATCCGGGTTTTGTATCAAGACTTCACTGAGGTATAGCATCGGGTTCTCTCAGGCTAAAGTTACTCGGCTATAATAGCGTGCGCGATAGAAAACTCGCTTATGGTCTGCATCATCCTGATAGGCATCGCGTCGGTGTAGCACATTGTTAGTCACTATACCCTCTCCCGCATTGAGGTGGTAATCAATATGCCATCGGGAGTTTGAATCGAGCAATTCGTTGAGACAGGCCAGAGCCTCCTGTGTCACGGCATCGTCGCGCCAGATCACATTCTTTTTCCGCTGGCTGAATCGCATATCGAGTATCCTGTAGTCTGACGAAAACTGAAAAACCGAGGTCGCCGTTTCAGATCGTAAGCAGCCCTCAGCACCACTGTTTTCGGGAATCCGCATCACGTCAGGCATGGTCAGGGCTTTGATATAAGCAGGGTTTTCCTGTCGCAATAAAATATAGGCGATATCAGGGTCCATAAAGCGGTTGCTGCCACCTTTGGCGGCTGGCTGTGCGCAATGCAAAATAAAAGACCGCACACGTTGATGCTGGGGATTATAATACCCGTCCGTATGCCAGCCCATCGCACGGTTGCTATACGGAATATAACGTTGTCGCTGCTTATCGCGGTTTTGCGCGTCTGAGCAATCGGTAATAATCGTAATTCGATCGTCTTCGGCACACAGATTGGCGTCGAGTTGCGACAGGCCGAATCGCCTGCCCAGTCTGGATAGCGCCGCTAAATCGAAATGATCGGTATCGTCGATTCGATATAAGCCAAAGTTGAAATCGCTGAAATTTTGCTGCAAATTTGCGAGTTGGCGTGGCTGAAATGGCCCGTCAGGACTGATTTCAGTGGCCTCGCACAGGCGCTCGATGCGATCGGATGAATAGAGCGATAGCTTCGACTTCGACCAGGTGTCGAAATCGGATCGATTCGACGGGCTCAAAGGTTGCATTTGTTTTAACTTGGGCATTCAATTAAAGTTGGTAAATCCTAGCGATTAAAGCCCCGGTCGAGGTATATCTCTATCGGGGTAAGCACCTCGGGATACTCCCCCCCATCAGGTGAATGGTGGGAAGGAAGGGCACAGTCTAAGCTGAACTCCCCCAGTAATAAATTTGCGGGTAAAACAGGTATTGTATGCGTAAAATGTACCTGGCAACTAAAAACGGGAGAAAAACCGATGGACAAGCATGATACTCCGATGCTCGATGAACTCGAGAATGGTCCCTGGCCCAGTTTTATCAGCGGCATCAAACGACTCCGTGACCAGCATCCCGACCAGCGTATTAATGGCGTCGCCAATAGTCTACTAGGACAACTGGAACATTCGTACGAAACCAGAAAAGGTTACTGGAAAGGCGGCACGGTTTCGATCTATGGGTATGGGGCAGGCATCATTCCCCGTTTTTCTGAGGTTGCCGACAAATTTCCCGAGTCGAAAGAATTCCATACGCTGCGGGTGCAGCCGCCGGCAGGCAATCACTACACCACCGACACGCTGAGAAAACTCGCCGACAGCTGGGAAAAATACGGCTCCGGGCTCGTCACATTTCACGGTCAGACCGGAAATATCATGTTTATCGGTACCACGACTGAAAACACGCAAAGTTTTTTTAATGAGATAAACGAATATGGTTTCGATCTCGGTGGCGCCGGCCCGGACGTGCGTACCTCAATATCCTGTATTGGCGCGGCACGCTGCGAGCAGTCCTGCCTGGACGAGCAACGTATTCAACGAACCGTAATTAACAATTTTACCGATGACATCCACCGCCCCGCGCTGCCCTACAAGTTTAAATTCAAGATTTCGGGTTGTGGCAACGATTGCCAGAATGCCATCGAGCGCTCGGACTTTGCCATTATTGGCACCTGGCGTGACGATATGCGCGTAGACCAGGAAGCATTTAAAGAATATATCGAGTTAAAGGGCCACGACTATATCAACGAAAACATCGTGTCACGCTGCCCTACCAACGCATTAAAAATTAATGACGACGATACCCTGGAGGTTGATAACCGTAACTGCGTGCGCTGCATGCACTGTCTTAACGCATTGCCCAAGGCACTGTCTCCCGGCCTGGATAAAGGCGCCACAATTTGTATCGGGGGCAAACGCACACTCAAAATCGGTGACCTGATGGGCACCGTAATCGTGCCATTTATGCCGCTCAAAACCGCAGAAGATTTCGAAAAGCTCACCGATATGGCCGAGGAAGTGATCGACTTCTGGGCGGAAAACGCATTGGAACACGAACGTTGCGGAGAAATGATCGAACGTATTGGTCTACCCAATTTCCTCGAAGGTATCGGTATCGAGGTTGATCCGAATATGGTCGATAGTCCACGCCAGAGTTCTTACGTGCGTCTCGATGACTGGGACGAAGAAGCGAAGAAATGGTTCGATTCCAAAGCCGAAGCTGCAAGCGCATAACCATCTAAATTTAGGCAGAGAGATTTAAATTATGGCTGAAACCCCTCGTACACCGATCGAATCGGGCTGCCCCGACGGATTCAGAAGCATGCACCCAATGATGCGTAAGCATTATGGCAACTGGGCTTACCACGAAGACCCGCAACCGGGTGTACTCAAGCACGTTGCCCACGGTGGCGATGCGATATATACCGTCAAGGCAGCCACGCAGCGAATCCTCGACGTGTTTACCCTCCGCACCCTGTGTGATATAGGCGATCAATACGCCGATGGCCAGGTTCACTTTACGATGCGCAGTAATCTGGAATTTTTCGTGACCGAGGAAGAACGTGTGCAACCCCTGATCGATGCATTGACTTCGAATGGGTTTGTCGTCGGTGGTACCAAGAATTCGGTCACCAGCATGTCGCACACCCAGGGCTGGCTGCATTGCGATATCCCGGGCACCGACGCCTCGGGTGTGGTTAAGGCGATGATGGATGAATTGATCGATGAATTCAAAAACTGGAATATGCCCAATCGTGTACATATGACGACTTCCTGCTGCCAGATCAATTGCGGTGGCCAGGGCGATATAGCGATCAATGTGCAACATACCAAGCCCCCGAAAATCAATCACGACCTGGTCGCCAACGTGTGCGAGCGCCCATCTGTGGTAGCGCGCTGCCCAGTTGCGGCAATCAGGCCTGCAATGGTCAACGGCAAGCCGTCGCTCGAAGTAGACGAAAAGAAATGTATTTGCTGTGGCGCCTGCTACCCACCCTGCCCACCGATGCAAATAAACGATGCCGAACATTCCAAGCTGGCTATCTGGGTCGGTGGCAACCATTCCAACGCACGCGGCAAGCCGACTTTCCAAAAGCTGGTCGCGGCCGGAATTCCGAATAACCCACCGCGTTGGCCCGAAGCAACCGCCATCGTGAAAAAGATTTTGAAAACCTATAAGGAAGATGCCAAAGACTGGGAACGCATTAACGACTGGATCGAACGGATTGGCTGGACCCGGTTCTTCGAACTCACGGGATTACCCTTTACCAAGTTTCATATCGATAACTGGCGTGGGGCGAGAAATAGCCTGAACGCATCCACCCACATCAGATTTTAAATGCGCCGCCAATGAAATTTACCATTCAGGTTAATACCGGGCCATTTACCCACCAGGCCTCGGATAGTGCCTATCGCTTCAGCCTTGCAGCGCTCGAAAGCGGTCACGAAATCCTGCGTGTTTTTTTTTATCACGATGGTGTGAATAACGGCACGATGATGGGCATCCCCCCGCAGGATGACAGAAACCTGCAGGAATTATGGACTGCACTGGCGGAGAAATATGAACTCGATATGATAGTTTGCGTTGCCGCAGCCCAACGCCGCGGCATCCTGGATCAAAACGAATCCGACCGAAACGGTAAGGGCGTGGTAAACATTGCGCCTGGATTTAAAATTTCCGGACTGGGTCAATTGATCGAAGCCGCGGTCAGGTCCGACCGCCTGATCATATTCGGAGACTGATATGAGCCAGATCAAATCCTTCGTGTATATCAATCGAAAGGCGCCCTACGGGACGATTTACGCGCTCGAATCTCTCGAAGTCGTATTGATAGGCGCCGCCTTTGACCAGCAGGTCAAACTGGTGTTTATGGACGATGGTGTTTATCAGTTAACCAAAAACCAGAATCCGGAAGGTATTGGCATGAAGAATTTCTCCAAAACCTATGCGGCGCTGGGCGACTACGATATCACCGAAATATATATCGACCAGGAATCCCTGGAACAGCGGGGCCTGGGCGTTGAAGATCTTCAGGACCTGGTTTACGAGGATGAAGACGACGACTGGAACGAAAAGAGTTCAATCCGACTGGTGTCCCGCGAACAATTGGCCGGTGTGATCGATTCGGCCGATGTGCTGTTAAATTTCTGACCGGAGATGCCCATGGCAACCCTGCATACCGTCAACAAATCTCCATTTGAACGTAATTCACTGGATACCTGCCTGTCCCTGTGCAATAGCGATGGCAGTATATTGTTGATCGAGGATGGCGTGGTTGCTGCATTATCAGATACCAGTGTATCCGAGCGACTCTTAAAGGCGATAGAGTCCGGTATAAAGATATTCGCACTGGGCGAAGACCTCGAGGCCAGGGGTTTGCCCGAAGATCGTGTAATCGATCGAATTACCGTAATCGACTACCCCGGTTTCGTGAAACTCACGACTGAAAATGATAGAGTTCAGAACTGGTTGTAAAACTTAATTAATGTAATTTCTCAGGTTTTCCTGAGTTCTACCTGGAGAAAATCATGCCATTAGATGTAAACGGTACTAGCTACGAAACAGACGAAGAAGGTTATCTTGCAAACCTGAGTGACTGGTCCCCTGAAATAGCCAGCGCGCTGGCATCGGCAGACGGCGCGGAACTTGCCGATGGGCACTGGGAAGTGATCAACTTTTTACGCGAATACTACGAGGAATACCAGATAGCGCCGGCGGTACGCGTACTCACCAAGGCGATCGGTAAGCGCCTTGGTAAAGACAAGGGTAACAGTAAATATCTGTACGAATTGTTTCCTTATGGCCCTGCCAAACAGGCCTGTAAATATGCCGGCTTACCCAAGCCTACCGGCTGCGTATAACAGAATCGTTAACCCGACACGGTTGATGTTGAATTGAATGAATTTGTTTTTCGCCATCACCTTCTGGTTCGCGACAGCGGTTTTCACCCTGGGGCTTGCCTACAAAATTCGCCAGTACTGGCAGACTGAGGCTCCGCTAAAAATTCCCACTACGCCGGCGCCTACCACGTCATCGGGCGTGGTATTGCGCCTGATGCGCGAAGTCGTCCTGTTCGAGAGCCTGTTCAAGGCAAACAAATGGATCTGGATCTTCGGCTGGATGTTCCATTTCTCACTATTGCTGGTATTGGCTCGGCACATCCGCTATTTCCAGGAACAGCCGTGGTTATGGGTCACTCTGATCCAGCCATTCGGAAAATATGCCGCCTATACGATGTTGATCGGGTTGTTGGGTTTATTGCTGAGGCGTTGCTTAGTAGACCGGGTTCGGTATATCTCGGCCCCATCGGATTACCTGATGTTGATCCTGTTGCTCACGATAGCTTCGAGTGGATTACTGATACTGTTATTCTTTCGTATCGACATTAACGCCGTACAAAACTATTTTGTGGGTTTAACTAATCTCGAAATTTCATCCCTGCCGGCAAGCCCGTTACTCGTTTTACACCTGATCCTGGTGGCGCTGCTGCTGATTATTTTCCCGTACAGCAAGCTGCTGCATGCGCCTGGTGTATTCTTTAGCCCTACGCGCAACCAGGTGGATAACCCCAGGGAACAACCCTACCGAACTTCCCTGTCCAGGCCACAGGGTGGCACAACCGATAGCGACCATGGCTAGCCTCGAATTCGAAACCCCTGAGCTTTTCAGACATATCCATACGCCGATGGTCTCGCCAGACGCGATGAAGGCAAAGGGTCCATTTGTAGCAAAAGCCGAGCATCAACAGGCGCTCGGTTTCCCCGACGAACTGGTCGATAACTGGGAGCAAAAAGCGGTAGACGCGATTGGCGAAATGGTCGATCAATCCCGCGCCTTAAGGGTGTTTCTGGATTCCTGCGTCAAGTGCGGCGCCTGTACCGATAAGTGCCATTACTATCTGGGGTCGTCAGACCCGAAGAATATGCCGGTGGCGCGGCAGGATTTATTCCGTAGTGTGTATCGTAAGTACCATACCCCGGCTGGAAAATTTCTCAGCAAACTGGGGCTGGACTGGATAGTCGGCGGTCAGGAAATGAATAAATCGGTACTCGACGACTGGTATAACTACTATCACCAGTGTTCCGAATGCCGGCGTTGCTCGGTGTATTGTCCCTATGGAATCGATACCGCCGAAATCACCATGGCTGCGCGCGATATCATGGCCAAAATTGGTCTCGGGCAGAAATACAGTAATGAAATTATCGCCAAGGTCCACAAGATAGGTAATAACCTC
>JBGMRM010000073.1:0-7259 GCA_048061415.1 Gammaproteobacteria bacterium
CCGTGCTGGCAAGTCCGAGTCCGAGTGCCGCGACCAGCGGCACGGTAACGGTAGAGGTAGTAACGCCACCGGAATCGTAAGCCAGCGCGATGATCAGGCGAGGTGTAAATATAGTTTGTATGACCACAAACATGTAGCCGATGACGATGTACCAGTACAGTGGGGTGCCGGTGATAATTCGGTAAACTCCGAGGGTGATGCCGATCGCTACCCCAATCGCAACCGCGATGCGAAGCCCCCAGATGCCGATACTGCCCGCCGAAACCTGGTTGGCCTTGATCGCGACCGCGAGCAGGGAGGGTTCGGCGATGGTGGTCGAGAATCCAATCGCGAGGGCGAAAAGATACACCCATTTATAATCCCACCATTGCAAAATTCCGCCAGGGTCGTCGCCTGCGATGAATGCCGGATCGGTTAATTGTTGCGCCATCAGTTTGCCGAGCGGAAACAGCGCGGCTTCCAGCCCCTCAATAATAAATCCCAGGCCAACGAGTACCAGCACGAACCCGGCCACTATTTTCCTCAAATTTGGGACCGGCTTTCTTAATACCAGCAGTTGAAAACCAAATATAATAACAGCAAGGGGAAGCACATCCCAGACGGTGTTGGCGAGGGTGAAAATTAAATCTAATATTAACTGCAAAACCGTCATCTCAAACCACCGCGCCATAAACCATGACAAAAATTATCGGCGTTAGCGATGCGAAGGCAATCAGGCCGAAGCCGTCGATCATCGGGTTGCGTCCTTTGATGGAGCTGGCCAGACCCACACCTAAGGCCGTTATCAATGGAACGGTAACAGTCCCTGTCGTGACACCACCAGAATCATAGGCGATCCCGATAATCTCTTTGGGTGCGAAAAAGGTCATGATAACAACAGCGGTGTAACCACCGATAATCAAATATTGAATGGGCCAGCCCTTGATAATCCGAAATACACCGACGACGATCGCAAAGCCGACTGAAATTCCTACGGTAATTCTCAAACCAAGCGCGTAGGATGCCATTGATTGCTCACTGTTTTCGATCATGTCGCCAGATGCGGCGGCCCTGGCAGCTTCGCTGGCCACTGTAATTAATGCAGGTTCGGCCACTGTGGTGCCAAAACCCAGGGCAAAGGCAAACAGCAGCAACCAGGTTAAACTGCCTTTGCTGGCAAAAGAGTTAGCCATGGTTTCACCGATTGGGAACAGGCCCATATTCAGGCCCTGTACAAACAGGGTTAAGCCGATCACCACAAACACGATACCGAACGCAATTTCGGTGAAATTTGGAATCGGTTGCTGCAAAACCACAAACTGAAAAAAGCTAATGACCAGGATGATCGGTAGTAAATCACGCAGGCTGCCAAGCAACGAGCTCAGAACCGCCTTCAGTGATTTCATATTATTCCGTGGATGAGATTAACCACGGCGAACTATATCAGCACAGTGGATCAAGACCTATGACAGATATCTAAGGAACCTCTGAATAATTCGTCCGTGAATTCTCAGAGGACGACAAACGAAAAGTGTCATTTTCATTTGTCTCACAAAATCAATGCCTTAGCGGCACTGATTTTGGCAGCACATCCATGTGCTGCCGGAAGGTCTGAATAAATCAGACCTTCCCTAAAACCTGGCTGTAACGGGCGGAACTCTGGTAGCTTTTTCTATTACTGCGGTGGGATGATCTCTATCGCATCGCCCAGTGCGATTCTAATCTCGGCTAATGTCGGGTAGTTCTGGCGATAATTATC
The DNA here is from genome assembly GCA_048061415.1 of Gammaproteobacteria bacterium. Lineage (GTDB taxonomy): Bacteria > Pseudomonadota > Gammaproteobacteria. The sequence goes on from JBGMRM010000073.1 coordinate 1,739, forward strand.
CACGTGTTTGACGCAAATCAGGGCCCTAACACCGGGCTGTTCAGCCGATTTCAGACGCATCTCTACCTGGTAGATCACATCGCTCGGCGGATCGTAAGTCCAGGACCTCGCGGCGACAAAAACTCGCCGGAAGTAGCGCAAGTCGTTAAATTGAAGCACTTTGGTAATATTGAAGCGTCCCGGTGAGATAGTTAGCCTGGGTTCGCCGCTAACGTGCAAATTTTGCATCAGCAGACTGCAATAAGTCCTCCGCTTATCGATGCGGGACATCGATAAGCGGAGGGCTTTTTGCATCAGAAGACTGCAATAAGTTCTCCGCTTATTGAAGTCCCGCATCGTAACCGGGATGCCCTGTTGAATATACACGCGCGCCTTGCTGTCGGGTATTTCGAACTGACGCCTGACCTGTACCACCGAGGCCGGGTCGACCGATGGCCTGGCGCCATAGCGGGATGACGAAGCCGCGCAGCCGGCTACAAAAACCATTGCTGCCAATATAAAGCCCGTGCGAATACTCAAGCTGACAGGTTGCATGACCAGTCTCCCTGACCCATACACAAATATAAGACATAAAATCGGGTGGTGAGTTTCAAAGCAGCAGCTTCTTCCCAACCCCCCTGTCGGTGTAGATATGGACCGATTGCCCGAAGCTTTTGACTCGGGCGAAATTGCTACTTCAGCTCGAACCTGGCAATTAAAACCGGCAGTAACATCAGGTTGGCGATCAGCGCGGTTACCATTGCCAGACCGGAGAGCAGGCCGAAGTAGATGGTCGGGATAAAGTTCGAAAGCGATAAAATCGAAAAACCCAGTACCACCGTGATCGTGGTGTAGTAGAGTGCGCGCGCGATGCTGTTATGGCAGCGTTTGATGGCGCTCCAGTAATCCTGGTCGAGTGCGAATTCGCTGCGGAATCGATGGATATAATGGATCGAATTATCGACCCCGATACCGATGCTGATGGCTGCGATGGTGATCGTCATGATATCGAGTGGAATTCCGATCCATCCCATCAGACCCAGAATTAAACCGGCTGCGATAATATTAGGAACTATTGCAGCGACCGACATGGGGACCGCTTTAAACAGGAAAATAAACATCAGTAGTATCGCGAAGAACACCGCGCCGATGGTTAAAATTTGCGACTGATACAGGCTTTGCAACATATTGTTATAGAGCACGGCAACGCCTGAAATATTAATTTGCTCGGGATCGAGACCCAGGTTTTCGGTCAGGTGTTTATTTATTTTGTCGAGCAGAGCCTGGCGTTTTAGCGACTTGTCCGATTCGTAAATACGAATACTGAATCGGATCTGGTTTCCGTCCTTCGACAGGTAAGGAGCAATCAAAGATTGCCTCACTTCTTCAGGCAGACGCTTGTAAAGCACGGCCAGTTTGAAATCGCTGTAGGTTTTACCCTTATTAAGCGCCTGCAACATCTGCATTCCGGTATGGATCGAAAGCACCTTGCCGGTTTCAGGCAGGCTTTCGAGATAAGCGTGTATTTCGGCTACTTCTTCCAGTCCCACGCTGTTGAACCAGTAGCTCGAAGCGGTCAGATCACCCCCCTCGCTACCGTCCTCTTCGATTATTTCATCCCTGGGTGCATCGATGATCACTTCCATCGGCGTGGTGCCGCCCAGTTTGGCGTCGATCAGGCTCATGCCCTGATAGATTTCGGTATCGTCCTTGTAATAATCGATGAAACGATTTTCCACCGAGAGCTGGGGTAATCCAGCAAGGCCAACGGCAGTCAGTGCTACGAACAGCAATAGTGTGAGCTTACTCCGGTGGTGGATAAAGTTAGCGATGAATCCGGTTATCGACCCGGTCAGGTCGCGACCGGACTTATGAGTAATCTTGGGCATCAACACCAGCGCCGCAGGAAACAGCGTAAATGCCAGTACGAATGAGAATGATATTCCGATCACCATCATCCAGCCAAAATCGATCACCGGGCGTATGCCACTGACTAACAGCGAACCGAAGGCGACGATGGTAGTGATCGAGGTGTAGATACAGGGAATGAACTTGCTGCGCACGGTTTCACTGACCAGTTCAAACTGGGAATAATCAGGCTCCAGCAGGGCCAGCTCTCGGTACCTGACGATCAGGTGGATGATCAGCGAGAGGGTAATGATCAGTAGCAGCGAGATAAAATTGGACGACACCACGGTCACCGGCCACTGCATCCAGCCGAGGAAACCCATCATCGTCAGCGCGCTCGTGAGGCAGGCTATCAGGGGCAGGACAACCCATCGTGGAGAGCGGAAGGAAAGCGCCAGGATGATGACAATGAAGGCGATGACCCCGGCGCCAAATACTTTTAAGTCTCCGCGGATAAATTCGATAGAGTCGGCAATTATCATCGGTACCCCGCCGAGATAAAGTGTCGCGCTATCACGATGCGCGTCCATGATAGCCCGCACCTGCTGAATGGTTTTTTCCTGCCGTGCGTTTTGCGCGCGGTTGAGTGTTTTAATTTCTGCGCTCAATGCTTTCAGGCGCGCCGGGTAGTCGGGTGTTTCGTCTACAAGGTCGTACAGCCGATCCCGTTGCAGCGATATTTCTTTCAATCGCTCATCGCGTTTCAGGTTAACCTGCAAGGCGGTCGTATCGCCCTGGCTGCTCACCAGTAAATCCTTATAAAGCGCACTGGTCGTCAATTCCCGTTCTGCCAGTTCTATATCGACATCGTCGCTCTCCAGGGTTCTGATCTTTCGGGAGATTTCGCTGAGCGTCATCGGGGGGCTGCTTACCAAAGGTACGTCGAGCAGGCTGATCACCGAGTCAACATATTCGATTTCGGAAAGCTCGTCTCGCAGTTGACCGATGTCGGCCAGAATTTCGGGGCTGAACAGCGGCAACACCGGGCTATAGGTGACGATCAGGAAATCGTCCGATCCGTATCGCTCGCGTACGTTGCGGTAGTACTTCAGCGTGGCGTCGTTTTCCAGGATGAGAGAATCGGCCGATGCGTCGAGTTCGAACTTTGGGAGATTGGTGAGAAAAAAAGCCACCACGATCGCGGTCACCAGCAAACTGATGACGGGTTTTTGCAGTATCGTTTTGTTGTATAGCTTAATTAATAATGATGCCATCGATTGATTTTCCTGATTTTTGACGCGCGCACTTTAACATAACAATAGTGACCTTAAACCGGCCGATCGACCACGGATGAATAAATGCCGGGCGGGGTCAAAGTGACAGATACTCGGATCGCTCAAACCTTTTATAACCCCACTGATACTGTGCGAGGTGTAGTTTGACCCGTTTTTCGATTTCATCGTTGAGATACTGCGCGCTTTCCTGTTCATCCGCAGCCAGCCTGTCGTGAGCCAGTGGTTCGATACTCAGCCCAAAAGTGCCGATCGCATGCTGCCGATACATCACCGCGATAAATGCATCGCAGTCTACCTTGCGGCAGATATTTCGTACCAGCGGTGTGGTCGGTGCGATGCGCCCAAAGAATCGTGATTCGACCTGCGCGCGGCCTGCGCGCGGCCTTTGGTCGGGCAAAACCATAATCGTATCTCCCTGTTTTATCCCCCTGATTATCTTGCGTAAGCCCGATGCGTCGGTTGGCGCCAGTTGCGCGCCATTGCGACTGCGAGCCTGCAGGATAAATCGGTCCGCCGCTGGATTTTTCGGCGACTTATAAAGGCTCCAGAGCCGGGTCTCGCTGGCAAGCCAGAGATTGAGCAATTCCCAGCTCCCCAGATGCGGGGCGATGACGATCCTCCCTTTGCCTGAATCCCTGAACTGATCGCATACATTTTTTGTTTCGATCCTGGCCAGAATTTTTTCCGCAGGCCAGCACCATACCGCGGCAAGCTCGGTGAGCGAATAGCAGGTATGCCGGATAGCGTCCTGCTTCAGGCTCTGCTGTTTCTCGCGGTTCAAACCGCCAAGGCTCAGCCGAATATTGCTTTCGGTCAGCGTGGAAAGCTGGTTCGGAATCCGACTAGCAAAGAAACCAAGAATGGCGCCGATCCGGTACTGGGTCTTGATCGAGCTATGTGAAAGCAGCTCAAGCAGAATTTGAATAGCAGGTTTTTTCACCAGTGCGGCTATTTCGAATGATCGAGCCTGGCCCAGGTATCGCGCAAACTCATGGTTCGATTGAAAACGGGGTGCTCACGGGTCGATCCGGTATCGCTGATGAAATAGCCGAGTCGTTCGAACTGGTATGCAATCGAATTGCCGCTCGGCTCGATAGCGGGTTCCAGCATCGCATCGTCGATTTCGATAATCGAATCCGGGTTGATTATCGATTTCAAATCCGCTGCGGCGCCCGGGTGGGTGACGGTGAACAGTCGGTCGTACAGCCGCACTTTTGCCCGCACCGCGTGGGCCGCGCTGACCCAATGGATAGTGCCTTTTACCTTGCGTCCATCGGCGGTATTGCCTCCACGGCTTTCCGGGTCGTAGGTACAGACCAGGGATTCTATATTACCTGCTGCATCCCTGATCACTTCTTTGCAGCTAATATAGTAGGCGAAGCGAAGCCGGACTTCACGGCCGGGGCTAAGGCGGAAAAATTTCTTTGGCGCATCTTCCATGAAATCATCACGCTCGATGTAAATTTCTTTGGAAAAAGGGATCTCGCGCGTACCGTAATCCGGGTTTTGCGGGTGGTTCTTGGCGGTAACCCATTCATCCTCGCCCGCAGGATAATTCTCGATCACCACCTTAAGTGGTCTGATCACCGCCATGCGCCGCTCGGCGCGCGTGTTCAGGTCATCGCGCAGGGCATTTTCCAGTACCCCCATTTCTATCGTACTGTCTTTCTTGGTAATGCCAATCATACCGCAAAAAGCGACGATCGATTCGGGCGTAAAACCGCGCCGGCGCATACCGGAAATAGTCAGCATCCTGGGGTCGTCCCATCCATCGACATGCCCATCTTCGACCAGTTGACTGAGTTTACGCTTGCTGGTTAAACAGTATTCGAGATGCAGGCGTGCGAATTCGATCTGCCGCGGATGAAAAGGCGGGTCCACTTTTTCGAGTATCCAGTCGTATAGCGGGCGATGGTCTTCAAATTCCAGCGTACACAGGGAATGAGTCACCCCCTCGATCGCGTCGGAGAGCCCGTGGGTAAAATCGTACAGTGGGTAGATACACCATTTATCGCCGGTATTGTGATGCGTCGCATGGCGGATGCGGTAAATGACCGGATCCCGCATGTTGATATTGCCCGAGCCCATGTCGATCCGGGCGCGCAACACGTGCTCGCCATCGGCGTATTTACCGGCTTTCATTTCCTCGAACAGGCGCCGATTCTCTGCCGGCGTCCGCTCACGGTCTGGACCGGCAATACCGGGTTCGGTAAGCGTGCCGCGGTTTTTCCGAATTTGTTCCGCGCTCTGGCTGTCTACGTAGGCATCGCCCTGGTCGATCAGTTGCAACGCGTAGGCGTATAATTGATCGAAATAGTCGGATGCGAATGGATTCGAGTGCCAGTGAAAACCGAGCCATTCGACGTCTTTGCGAATCGCATTGACGTATTCGACGTTTT
>JBGMRM010000074.1:0-7223 GCA_048061415.1 Gammaproteobacteria bacterium
AGGAGTTGACCTGGCAGATGGGTCGGCCCATATCGCAGGCGCCGGGTGAGATTGGTGGTTTCGAAGAGCGTGCGCGCTACATGATCGAGATCGCCGATACCGCGCTGGCCGACCTGAAACCGGAACAAAAAGACGGATTCACGCGCTACATTAAACGTGAGCCGCTCGGCGTCGTGTTTGTGGTCGCGCCGTGGAACTTCCCCTACCTGACGTCGGTCAATGCGATTATGCCCGCGCTGCTGGCTGGAAATGCGGTAATACTCAAACATTCGGCGCAAACTCCGTTGTGCGCCGAGCGATTGTATGAGGCATTTTCCGCTGCTGGGTTGCCCGCAGGGGTGTTCCAGTATTTGCATTTGAGCCATGCGGATACCGAGGCAGTGATTCAGTCACCACAGCTTAACTTTGTCGCGTTTACCGGCTCGGTTGGGGGTGGCGAAATGGTCGAACGCGCCGCCAGTGGTCGATTTATCGGTGTCGGTCTCGAGCTTGGCGGCAAGGATCCGGCCTACGTGCGTAAAGATGCCAATTTGCAACACGCGATCGAAACCGTAACGGATGGCGCGATGTTTAATTCGGGGCAATCCTGCTGCGGTATCGAACGCGTATACGTTGACGAGGCGGTGTATGAGGAATTTGTCGATGGCGTAGTCGCGCTGGCCAGCGCTTATCAACTCGGTCGACCCGACGACAAAAACACCAACCTCGGACCCCTGGTAAAACCAGGCGCAGCCGATTTCGTGCGCGCGCAGATCAATGAAGCGATCGAGGCCGGCGCGCACGCACTGGTCGATCCGGAGAAATTCGATGCCAACCAGGAAGGCACGGCTTATCTGGCGCCGCAGGTACTGGTCGATGTCGACCACAGCATACGCGTAATGACCGAGGAAAGCTTCGGCCCGGTGATTGGCATCATGCCAGTCAGCGGTGATGATGAAGCGATCGCACTGATGAACGATAGCGAATTCGGTCTGACTGCCGCAGTATTTACACAGGATGAAAATGCCGCGATTGAAATCGGTAATAAAATCGAGACCGGTACCTGGTTTATGAATCGTTGCGATTACCTCGATCCGGCGCTGGCGTGGACGGGTGTTAAAAATTCCGGTCGTGGTTGCACCCTCTCATCCGTAGGCTTCGAGCACATGACACGACCGAAGTCCTATCATTTGAAGAGAGTTTAATAAAACAGGGTTTAACGATATGAAAGCAAACTGGAATTACCCAACCAACGTGCACGCTGGCGCAGGCCGAGTGAGTGAGTTGCCCGATATGTGTCGAGATTTAAATATTGGTGCGCCACTACTGGTTACCGACCCGGGGCTGGCTGGATTACCAATGCTGGTCGATATAGTCGCCAACTGCGAACAGGCGGGTCTCAGGATCGGGATATTCAGCGATATAAAGGCTAATCCGAGTGGAACCAATGTAATCGATGGCGTGGAAGTCTATCGCGCGGGCAATCACGACGGGGTAATTGCGGTCGGCGGTGGCAGCGGCCTCGATGCAGGAAAGGCGATCGCGGTGATCGCCAATCAGACCTGTTCCCTGTGGGACCTGGAAGACATTGGCGACAACTGGCTCAATGCCGATGGAGAAAAAATTCCGCCAATTATCGGTATTCCAACAACCGCAGGTACGGGTTCTGAAGTGGGCCGCGCATCGGTCATCGTTAATGAAGCGGAGCATAAGAAAGTAATCATTTTCCACCCGAAGATGTTACCCAGTAGCGTGATTCTCGACCCGGAACTGACCGTCGGCCTGCCAGCCGGACTGACCGCGGCGACTGGAATGGATGCCCTGTCGCACAATCTCGAGGCCTTTTGCTCGCCGGTCTACCATCCAATGGCCGAGGGAATCGCGATCGAAGGTATCCGCCTGATCAAGGAATTTTTACCGGCCGTAGTCGCGGACGGCTCCGACCTCGAGGCGCGCACACAAATGATCGTAGCCTCGTCGATGGGCGCTACCGCGTTCCAGAAAGGTCTCGGCGCAATGCATGCGCTCTCGCATCCACTCGGAGCGCTCTACGACGCGCACCATGGAATGCTCAACGCTATATTGATGCCTTACGTATTGCGGGCGAATTACAGCGAAATCAAAACACCGATCGCACGACTCGCGCGTTACCTCGATCTCGACCCCGATTTCGACGCATTTTTAAACTGGGTATTATCGATGCGTGAGCAAATCGGTATTCACCACCAGCTTTCCGCGATCATCCCGGAGGATAGCCGCCTGGTGGAGATTGGAGAAATGGCCGTGGTCGATCCTTCCGCCGCTACCAATCCGATCCTGCACGATGCTGCGACCTATACCGGAATAGCGCGAAATGCGTATAACGGCGAGCTGTAATGCAACAGGTTAACGTCATCTGCGCGGCATTTTCCAGCAAGCCCCCTGACGGGGAAACACTTGCTTGCTCGGTGAAAACTTCGATACTGTATCGATATCGTTCGAAATAGTACGGCAGGAGCGAGCCAGGCAGAAGCTCAGGGGGTGTCTGTTTGGCCAGATAGTTAAAATAACTGGGCTATAATCAGGGAGTATGAAAATGAGAAGGAAATATCATCGTATCTATCTTAGCGCGTTGGCATCTGTGGCTTTGCTTGTCGCTGCGTCCCTCCTGGTGATCGACTATATCGCCGCGGAAAATGCCCTTCTGAACGAAGTGAATGAAATAGGTAGCCGCCAGGTGATGTTGTCGGAAAGGATTACGCACCTTACCCTCGAATATGCGGTAGAAAATAAGGAACAGGCACGCGCGCAAATCGTTACCATGATTGAGCAGGAGCTACAGCTATTCGATAAGACCCACCAGCTACTCATCAGAGGGCACCTCCCCGATGGTCAGATAGTGCCTTTCGCGGACAACATCGACGATATATTTTTTGGCGAGCCGGAGTATCTCGACCAAAAAGCGCGCATATTCATTTACAACACGCGCGAGGTCATGGCGCGCGACTGGTCGCCGGAACTTATTTCCAGCTATTACCTGAAGCAATTGCGCAAAGCCACGATACAGGAGCTGCATAGAGGCATGAAGCTTCTGGCTGTGCAATACTCTAAAAATAGCCGCGACAGGATCACTCGGCTACGAATAATTGTCGCCGTATTGCTCGGTGGCATTATCCTGGTGCTTTTTGGCGTCGGCGCATTCGTATTCAAACCTCTGTTTAAACAGATCACCGGGCAGGAACAGGAATTAAAAACACAGGCCTATATCGATTCTTTGACCAACTGCCATAACCGGCGCAGTTTTTTTGAAAATGCAGAGACGGAATTTGATCGCTCCCGTCGCTATTCGCATGCTTATTCGATTTTGTTTCTCGATATAGATAATTTAAAGGATATCAACGATAACTATGGTCATGCGGCGGGCGATCTCACGCTGACTGAAGTTTCCAGGGTTTGCCAGGCTAATATCCGCGAGTCGGATTTTCTGGGTCGTATCGGTGGCGATGAATTCGGGGTTGTGCTGCATGAGTGCGATCTTTTAGATGCAGGCCAGACCGCCGAAAAACTTCGCCTGGCGATAGCAGCCCATGTCATCGAGGGCGAGTTCGGTAAAATCAGGGCCAGTATCAGTATCGGTGCGTCTACGATAATCGACGACGACAATAATGCCTACGATACCCTGAAACGGGCAGACAGGAACCTGTACCAGTCCAAGGGGTCCGGACGCAACAGGGTGGTCGCAGCCTAGATATAATGCCCCTGGCTGGTGGGGCAGGTGGCTAGCTGGTTATTTATAATCAGGGACTCGTTAAGCGACGCAGTTTAACTGCACGCCCAGCGCCTTTTCCAGCGCCGTTTGCGGATCAAATAGCGCCGCGGCGGCGGGTGCGTAGTGCCGATGACGATAGCCGTTCGATCCTTCCGGTTCATATAACGACAGAATTTCCTCTTTACGCGCAATCAGGTCCTTGATCGCATCAATCAGCGCCAGTATGTCGGCCTCGGTGGTATAGATGCCGAGGCTCGCCCTGGCCATGCCGCGCTTTCGCTCGACATCGGCTTCCGAATTGGGTGCGTCAGGATCTATATCCATTGCCCAGAGTTCCGGTTTTAGCATTTCACGTACATAGGGGTGCGCGCAAAAACAGCCATTACGTACCTGGATGTTGTGGTAATCGTTCAAGGCGGCAGCGGTCAGTCCATGGTCGAAGCCCTGAATATTAAAGGTGATGGTGCCGGTGCGTGGCAAAAGCCCGGGTGCTGGCCCGTACAAATTGACTTCGTCTATCGCGGAAAGTTTTTCCCAGGCCAGGTTGATCAGGGGTATTTCCTTTTCGCGGATCTTATCCATGCCAATCCTGAGTAGTGTGTCCAGCACTGCGCCGAGCGTAATTGCTCCGACGATATTGGGCGTGCCCGCTTCCTCGCGGTCGGGGAGCACCGACGAGGCAATATACCTGTCCAGGTAAACGTCGTCCACCATACCACCGCCGAGTTCGGCGGGTGGCATGCTCGATAGCAGGCTGCGCCTGGCGATGACGGCGCCGGGGGAGCCCGGCGCATAAATTTTGTGGCCCGAAAACACCAGTACATCGATATCGGCATCGTCCAGGCTTTTATCCTGCATAGAGACTGGCGCATGCGCGATCATTTGCGAAGCATCGATGACCAGGTAGGCGCCAACCGAATGCGCCAGCTGAGCCAGCTGGTGGACAGGAGTAAGCGCGCCGGTGACATTGCTGGCGCCGGTTATCGCGAGGTAATTGATGCGCTTGCCATATTTCCTGACAATCTCGGTGACTACCTCGAGATCGAGCCCGCCGTAGCCTGGGCCTTCGCCCATTAGTGGAAGATGCACGGTTTCGCCGTTATGTTTGCGATGCGGCAGGTCGTTAGAATGGTGTTCCATTTCGGAGACCAGCACCAGGTCGCGTTCCGGTCGTTTGGCCGACAGTTCGGCGGCGATGCGATTGAATCCCGCGGTAGCACCACTACCCGTGAAATAAGTGCTGTATTCTTCCGGATCGGCGCCGACAAAGGCTAATACACGCTCGTGCGCCCATTCATAGGCTCGTGATGCGCCTTTTGCGGCGTAGTGCAATTCGCTGTGGGTGCTCGCGTAGTGGCTTAGAAAACTTTTTGCCACGTCGAAGGCTGGCCGCATCATCAGCGTAGAAGCAGCCGAATCCAGGTAACGTCGGGGTCCAGTCGTGCCATCGACTAACGGATAATTGGTGTCTCGTCCAATAAAACTGTCTTGTATCGTCTGTAATAGATTGGGATTATTCATCGTGTTAATCGTCGAATCAGAAGTTTAAAATTCCCCAAGTTTGGGGCCTGAACAGATAGTGAATGAGCGCATAGAGTACCATTTTGTTTCAATATCCCCAATGGCTGGGACAAAGGAAGTTATCCTCTTCATTAATGGGTAGCTATTGCGCAGGGTATATCAATGCCTGTGCCTCGGCGACCAGCTTTGCAACCAGTTCACCGGCTGGCAAGTTACGATTAAGCGACGCTGCCTGGCCGTACAACAGGAAGCCATAATCGTCATCGTAGCGGGTGCTCGACTGCTTTAGCGGTGTACTAAAATGGTACATTAACGGGAAATCGGGAAACCTGTTTCTGCGCTCGACCATAGACTCCATGTAGCGATTATTCCTCGCACGTGCCGGCCGGCCCGAGAAGGCTCGTGTCAAGCGGGTATCGTCGTCCCTCGCATTTTCGAGCGCTTCGCGATGGGCTTCACTGATGCTCGCCTCCGGGCAAGACAAAAACGCACTCCCGAGCTGTACTCCACTCGCGCCCAGCGCGAACGCGGCGGCTATGCCTCTGCCGTCGGCGATACCACCAGCGGCGATCACCGGCACATCCACAGCATCGACAATCTGCGGGACGAGCGCCATCGTGCCGATCCCAAAATCTTCGTACGACACCTCGAAAGTTCCCCGGTGACCGCCAGCCTCCCAGCCCTGGGCGATGATGGCATCGACACCATTGCGCGCCAGCATTTCGGCCTCTGCTACCGTGGTCGCTGAACAAAGAATCACGCACCCGGCCTCGCGCAGCGCATCCACCATTTCGGAAGGCGGCAGGCCGAAATGGAAACTCACCACCCCGGGTTTTATCTCCAGTAGCGCTTGCAGAATTTCCTCGTTGAAGGTTTTGTATAGACTAGTGCTGGATTTGGCGCTGGCTGGAGGCTCGCCAAGCCCTTTTTCCTGGTAAGCACTGATCAGTCTTGTGTGAACTTCCGGGCTAATTTGAGTCTCGTCCCTGGCTTCGCTATGGGCGAAAAAATTGAAGTTAAAAGCCTGGCTTGTGAGTGCGCGAATGTCAGCCGCGGTTGTCATCAGTTCTTCGGCCGACATCTTCGCGCAGCCGATCGAACCGAGTCCGCCGGCAATACCAACTGCGGCGGCAAGTGCCGGCGTGGTTGACCCCGCCATCGGCGCCTGGATAATTGGATGCTCTATGCCGAGCAGGCCTGTCAGCTCAGTACGTGGCCACATATTGGTTTCCTGTGTTGATCAATTCGTCTTCACCGGGCGTTTAATAGTGCCGAGTAACGGGCCAAATCGAATCGGCTTCGCTACATGGGTATTGGCACCTGCAACGTAACTTTTTTAGACCCTTCAGGATCGGCGCTGGCGCTCAGGGCAACAATCGGTATATGTTTAAATTAATCTTCGCCCTTCGGTATTCGAGTCGCCTCGATACTGCCCATCTATAAGAGTAAGGACCATTCGGATTATGGCATACCCAGTGCATATTTTTCTCTGTTATGATCCATAAACTAAACCCTGAGTTTCCGTGTGTCGGCGATATCGAAAAGCTAAGGCCCAGCGCATGTTGCCGAAATAGTGAAACTGCCCGATTAACCCGCTTTGTAGAATTGATTTATGGCTTTACTGATCGATATCAAACAACCGGTATGGATGAAGGATGAAGAATTGCGCGACGAATTGCTGCAAATAAATCCTAAGGCCGATATTCGCTGCAGCGACGATCCTGGAAACCTGGATGAAATCGAAATGCTGGCCGTGAGCAACTACGACAGGGGCGAAGCGTTGCACTATCCCAGGCTGAAACTGATCCAGAAAACGGGAGCCGGGGTGGAAGCGGTGATGGCCGACAATTCACTGCCCGATTCTATACAGGTCGCGCGCCTGTCGTGCGAGACCCCGGGGCGGGAACTTGCGGAATTTAGCCTCGCTTGCGTACTACAGGAACAACGTCATTTGCGCCTTTATCGCGATAATCAG
>JBGMRM010000075.1:0-7195 GCA_048061415.1 Gammaproteobacteria bacterium
AACGTCCAGAATATCTAGTCGAAACAGACTGGCTGGAACAAAATATCGATATGGCAGAGCTGCGAATATTCGACTGTAGCGTAAACGTTATACCTAATCCGGATCCGGAGCAGGGCCAGCAAATTCCCCTCGTATTTCAAAGCGGACGCATTAATTATGATCAGGCGCATATTCCGCGTGCCGGATTCATCGATGTACCACTGGAACTGTCGGACAATTCGTCTCATCTGCCACTGATGGTGCCGTCCGAAAAACAGTTTACCGAGACCATGAGCCAATATGGCATCGGCGACGATACCCGCGTGGTACTCTACAGCACTACCGAGCCCAATTGGGCCGCGCGCGTGTGGTGGATGCTGCGCGCATTTGGTTTCGACAGGGTCGCAATTCTAAATGGCGGCTGGAATAAATGGACCACAGAAGGGCGCCCGGTCTCTAACCAGTCCTGCGAATATCTTCCCAGCCAGTTTATCGCGCGTCCCAGGTCGGGGTTCTTTGTGGGTAAAAAAGAAGTACTGGAAGCTATCGATAACGATGAGATACGCACCATCAATGCGCTTCCTTCTGCATTGCATACCGGTAACAGCGATATCGTATTTGGGCGTAAAGGCCATATAAGCGGCAGTGTCAATGTGCCATTTGTTGAGCTTCACGATCCAGATACGGGAAGTTACGTGCCCGCTGATCAACTCTTCAAAATCTTTGACAGCGCCGTTGTCAGCGAAGCCAGTCGGGTTATTACCTATTGTGGCGGATGAGTGGCTGCATCCAACAACGCTTTCGCGTTATCATTGTTGGGCTATGACAACGTTGCTGTTTATGACGGTTCCATGCTCGAATGGGGCAATGACCCGTCTTTACCCATGGAAATGGATTAATCAACAGAGATATATCATGAACCAGATAGTCAACGCTGAAATGAGCGAATATTGGAACGGCAAAGGGGGTGAAAAGTGGGTGAAATTTCAAAACAGATTAGATGCGAGCCTGCTTCCTTTTGGGCACGAAGCGATGAACGCGGCTGCCATTAACCGTGGTGAACGAGTGCTCGATATTGGTTGCGGCTGTGGTGACACCTCTTATGAAATAGCGCAGAAAACAGGTCCAGGTGGCTATGTCGAGGGGGTTGATATTTCTGATGTAATCCTGAATCAGGCCCGCAGCCGTACCGCATCCGCAGCGCAATCCAACATCAATTTTAAAAATGCCGACGCTCAATGCCACCCATTCGATCCGAAGGTGTTCGATCTGGTTTACTCCCGCTTTGGGGTGATGTTTTTTGACGATCCCACGGTTGCATTCGGTAATATTCGACGGGCGCTTAAACCAGGCGGCCGCATCGTGTTTATTTGCTGGCAACCCCTCAATGCCAACCAATGGGTCAGCTTACCTCTCGATGTCGCGGCTAATCACATGGCTTTACCGCCGCCACCCGAGCCAGACGATCCGGGACCATTTTCGTTTGGTGACCTCAAGCGCCTGGAGCGAATTCTGGTAGATTCGGGGTTTGTTGATTCATCGATTAAGCCTTTTAGCACCGGATTTAAAGTGGGTCCTGATCTCGATGAAGCAGTGAGCTTCCTGACAGTCATGGGACCGGCTAGCGCCGTCATTGATGAGCCGGAAGTTGACGATATGACGCGCTCAAAAATCATCGAGGAATTACGCGACACGTTGGCGCCCTACGAGACCACGCCGGGTGTGGAACTCGGTGCGGCTACCTGGATAGTAACCGCGAGTAACCCCGGGAATTGACTAGAAATTCCACACCAATAATTAGTAAATCAAAGACCTGGTAGCTTGTATATTTAAAGCATCCGCGAATTGTTTCTGCTATTTCAAAGCCTGACCGGATCACGCGCAGTGCGCTCAAATATTAGTAGTCAGCAGAAGCATGTTCCACCTAAACTGCAATAAAGGAAAATGATCAATAGATGGAACGGATCAACTGTAAGGCGTTCGTTCGAACACAAACTACGCTGCGCTTCGTTAGCGCCGCACAGCCAGGTAGTTATGCAGAAATAGTCCCTGATCATATGCATTAATCAATCGACTCTGATATTTGGGTCGGGTATTATTGTGGCCAAGTCAGCCGGATAATCGCTGGTTCGCAAATCGTTAGATTTCGGGCTGGAGGAAAGTCCGGGCTCCACAGGACAGAGTGCCAGATAACGTCTGGGAGGCGCGAGCCTACGGCCAGTGCAACAGAGAGTAGACCGCCAGGGCGGAGCGCAAGCGAAGCCTGGTAAGGGTGAAAGGGTGCGGTAAGAGCGCACCGCGCTTCTGGTAACAGAAGTGGCAAGGTAAACCCCACTCGGAGCAAGACCAAATAGGAAAACCATGGCGTGGTCCGCGCCGTTTTCGGGTTGGTCGCTTGAGGCTGAGAGGTGACTTCCAGTCCAGATGAATGATTATCCTCGACAGAACCCGGCTTACAGGCTGACTTAACTTTTTCGATTCGACTAGCCCGCCCGTTGCTCGAAAGTGGCGCTCGCCTCAATAAATATCCCGATATTTCAATGACTTATTCCTCTATATTGAAATGATGAAAAAATACAGCTGACGTTAGAATAGCGTTTCTTTTATGCGATATGTGGGTTAAAAACATTCCAAAAAAACAACACTAGTTAATGTATTACTTTAAATAAATTCTCTAAGTCATCGTTTTTCCTGAATATATCCCAAAAAGTGTGACATTTTTACGCTAAGTTATTGACATTATTGGGAAATAACCCTGATTCAAACCCTGAAAGTGCTTGACTTGTGCCCTAAAAAGGCAATATTGTGTCGTCTGGTGGGTAAAAGTGTCACAAAGTGGCACCAATGTGGGTTAGCGCGTGCAAAAATTTCGAGGAGTTTCCAATTTATCACTGGATGCCAAGGGCAGGATAGTACTGCCTGCGCGCTACCGTGAGCGCCTGGCCGAAATCTGTGCGAGCCAGCTGGTTATCACCATCGACACTGAACAGCCCTGCCTGCTCATTTACCCGCTCAACGAGTGGGAAACTATCGAAGTAAAAATCGAATCCCTGCCCAGTTTTAATTCGGTAACCCGCCGCATTCAACGCCTTCTGATCGGTCATGCGACCGATGTAGAGGTCGATAGCAATGGACGAATGCTACTGTCGAACCCGTTGCGCGAATACGCGCAGCTCGGTAAAAAAGTGGTGCTGATAGGGCAGGGCAAAAAATTTGAATTGTGGGACGAATCCCTGTGGAGCCAGCGCATGGAGGAATGGCTGGCCGACAAAACCGATGGACAAATGCCCGATGCCCTGGCGGAGCTGACCTTATGACCGGGCAGGAACTCAGTCACGCGCCGGTACTGCACGACGAGGTCATGCAGCAAATGAATGTTCAGCCGGGCGGTGTTTATGTCGATGGCACCTATGGACGCGGTGGTCACGCTCGATCGATTCTCAGTCGCCTGGATCAAAGCGGACGATTGATCGTGATGGACAGGGATCCCGAAGCGATCAAGGCGGCGCAAGACGCGATTGGCAAGGATAGCCGGGTGACTATTTTGCACGACGACTACGCGAATTTGCACCAAAGGCTGGTGGCAATGGAAATAACGGAGAGCATCGACGGCGTGTTGCTGGATTTAGGTGTTTCATCCCCACAACTGGACGATGCGGCACGTGGTTTCAGTTTCCAGAAAAACGGACAGCTCGATATGCGCATGGATCCGAGTCGGGGTGAATCGGCCGCCCAATGGTTAGATCGCGCCGACGAGGCGGAAATCTCTCGGGTGCTGTGGAAATACGGTGAAGAGCGTCATGCACGGCGCATCGCACGTAAGATAGTCGAAGTCCGGCAGGACCGGGCAATCGATGATACCGCCAGCCTGTCTGAATTAATCAGCCGATGTGTGCCTCAGGGTAAACACCACAGGCATCCGGCAACGCGCAGTTTTCAGGCGATTCGTATTCACATTAATCAGGAGCTGGCGCAAATAGGCCGTTTGCTGGATTCCATTTTTGAAATATTAAAAATTGGTGGACGCCTGCTGGTGATCAGTTTTCACTCGCTCGAAGACCGCCTGGTAAAGCGATTTTTCAAAAAACACAGCAGCAAACCCAGAATTCCGCGGGGCTTGCCGGTGCGCGACGCTGATTTGGTCGCATCTATTCGTCTTAAGGTAATTGGCAAAGCGATCAGGGCGGGAATCACGGAAGTCGAGCTAAACCCGAGAGCCAGAAGCGCAGTACTGCGAATCGCAGAGAGAACGGCCTGATGGCCAGAATATACTGGTTAACGCTGCTGTTAGCGATGGTTATCGGCAGCGCACTGACCGTGGTTTACGTGAAACACCAAAGCCGAATCCTGTTTTCCGAACTCAGAAATGTGCAGAAATTACAGGATCAGCAGGTGATCCAATGGGGACGGTTGCAATTGCAAAACAGTACCCTGGCAACGCATAGCAATGTCGAATCGAAGGCGCGTAAAACGCTCAAGATGCTGTTGCCCGAAAACGTTACCGTGGTGCAACTACCGTGAGCAAGATACGAGCCAGCGATAATCAGGCCAGGTTTTACGCGCTGCGCCACTATTTTGTAATCGGCGTATTGCTGAGCCTGATGGCCGGTTTGGTGGCACGAGCGCTGTATATTCAAATTGTCGAAAAGGACTTTTTATCGAGCCAGGGTGTGCAACGGCAAATTCGCACGATAGAAACCCCGGCCTATCGGGGTACGATTATGGATCGATTTGGAACCCCGCTGGCGATTAGTACACCAGTCGACTCGGTATGGGTCAACCCAGGGGAAATACTGCAGAATTTGCCGGCGCTCAAACAGGTCGCCAAAAAACTGAAGCTCGACTACCCAGAGACTGTCGCAATGCTCAAGCAAAAGGCCGACAGGGAATTCATTTATCTGAAGCGCCAGCTTGAGCCCGAGTTAGCGGCCCAGGTGTCGGACGGTGTCGACGGCGTCTATTTGAAACGTGAATACCAACGCTACTACCCGGCTGGAGAAGTGGTGTCCCACCTGCTCGGATTTACCGATATCGACGACCGTGGGCAGGAAGGGCTGGAGCTGGTTTACGAAGACTGGTTGAAGGCCCGGCCAGGGAAGCGCCGGGTAATCCGCAATCGCAAAGGTGCGGTAGTAGAAGAAATCGCCCAGGTAAAACGCGCCCGCTCGGGCAACGACCTGACGACCAGCATCGACATGCGCCTGCAATATATCGCTTACCGCAGTCTAGCGCGTGCGATTAAATATCACGCGGCAAAATCGGGTAGTGCGGTATTGCTTGACGTGCGCACCGGTGAAATTCTAGCGATGGTAAACCAGCCATCCTACAACCCTAATCAACGCAAAAAAAATAGTGCGGCACAGCGTCGTAATCGCGCCCTGACGGATGTATTCGAGCCCGGATCGGCGATCAAGCCTTTCACGCTGGCTGCCGCCATCGACAGTGGTCTGTACGACAGCAAAAGTCTAATCGATACCGGACCGGGCTGGTACATGGTGAAAGGGCATCCGATCAAAGATATCAGGAATTACGGTGAACTCGATCTCGCCAGCATTTTGCGTAAATCGAGTAACGTCGGCGCGTCACGCATCGCCTTGTCGATGGAGAGCAAAGATTTGTGGCAGGCATTCAAGGATTACGGTTTCGGTGAACCAGTGGGTGTTTCGTTTCCCGGCGAGTCAGCCGGTTACTTCAGGCATTACGCGGACTGGCAGCCACTGGACCAGGCGACCATGGGTTTCGGTTACGGCCTGTCGGTATCGATTACGCAGTTGGCCAGGGGCTACGCGGTGATTGCCAATGGCGGCCGGCAACTCGATCTCAGCCTGATCAAAAAAGAGCCGCAGCAGGCACAGGAAAATCAAATTGCGCGCCATGTGATGAAGCCATCTACTTCGGCACTGATGATAGAAATGCTGGAACAGGTCGTCGGACCCACGGGCACGGCGCGAAAGGCAGCGATACCTGGCTATCGTATTGCAGGGAAAACCGGTACCGCCAAAAAGAGTATCGATGGTGGCTATGAAAAGGATGATTATATAGCGGTGTTTGCAGGCATTGCGCCTGCCAGCAACCCGAGGCTGGTGATGGCGGTGATGATCGACGAACCCACTCAAAACGGCTATTACGGTGGCACGGTAGCCGCGCCGGTATTTCAGGAAGTGATGGCGAACGCGTTACGAATTCTGGATATAGCACCCGATGACCTGCCGGCCCTGCAGGCCGGGGTGGCCGACAGGGAGCCGGGGGCGTGATGACGGAAAAAGCGCAGCGCCCCGGTATATCGCTGGTCGAACTGCTGCGTGAATTTGATTCGAGCGGAACCCTACCCGAGATAGAGATTGTAGATATAGTGAGTAATAGCCGGGCAGTACGCGAGGGTTCACTGTTTATCGCGCTACAGGGAATCAACTCCCATGGTATCGATTTTTCTATCGATGCAACCAGGGCTGGTGCGGTGGCAGTCCTGTATGACGCAAAGGACGAATATTGCCGGCAGCGGATTCCGCTCCTGAGTAAGCAGATTAATGCCAACTGGATACCCCTGGAGAGATTAAACCAGATTAGTGGAGAGATCGTCAGCCGCTTTTATAACGATCCAGCCTGTAAAATGAAAATAATCGGTGTCACCGGTACCGATGGAAAGTCCAGCGTCACCCACTTACTCACCCAGGCGCTGGGACGGGCAGGGAAAATCGTCGGCAGTATCGGCACCCTCGGCTACGGAGTAGGTAACCAGCTCGAGCCCACCGCGCTCACCACCCCCGACGCGGTAACACTACAGACCTGGTTAAACGAGCTCTATCAACAACAATGCGAATATGTGGTGATGGAGGTATCTTCGCATGCGCTCGATCAATTCCGAGTCAACGGGTGCCACTTCGATATCGCCGTACTCACCAATCTGGGGCGCGACCATCTTGATTATCACGGGGACCGTACGCAGTACGCCGAAACCAAGGCGAAGTTATTTCGCGAATTTGAATTATCCGCTCGTGTGCTGAATGTCGACGATGACCTGGGCCGTAAGCTGAGCCGCGAATTCGCAGCCGAAAAGCCTGTACGCTACTCGGCATCGGGCGCTGCGGCCGATGCAGAAGTCAGCTTATTGAGCAGCGAAGTCACCGATGAGGGTCTCGATATGCGGGTCGCGACACCGCAGGGTCGTTGGGGTTATAAGACGGCTGGTTGACCATCGCCAGCACTTCACCGGTAT
>JBGMRM010000076.1:0-7174 GCA_048061415.1 Gammaproteobacteria bacterium
GCTGGGGAGTAAACAGTTCCAGCAGCAGATAGCCGATTCACTGGGGCGAAGGGTAACTAAGGGCAAAGCAGGGCGTCCGAAAAAAGATGACGAATCTAATTAAACGTGGTCTGTCCCCTAATTCCTTATTGGTCGGGGAGACAGGATTTGAACCTACGACCTCTGCCTCCCGAAGGCAGCGCTCTACCAGGCTGAGCTACACCCCGACGCTATGGGCGGCCAATTTTACGCGATCTGCTGTCGGGGTTCAAATCTGTTGATTTATTGCGTGAAGGCGGCGGTTACCTTCGGGTTTAATCAACAGCGAGCAGAGGTTGCCTAATTGATTTTTAGCAATTCGATTTCGAAGATCAGGGTTTCATAGGGCCCGATAGAATTACCGGCGCCACGCTCGCCATAGGCTAGCTGAAATGGAATAACAAATTTGAATTTGCTGCCGACACCCATCAGTTGAACCCCCTCGGTCCAGCCGGGAATGACCTGGTTGAGCGCAAAGGTGGCGGGTTCACCGCGAGCGTAAGAACTGTCAAACTCGGTGCCATCGAGCAGGGTGCCTCGATAGTGGACCGTGACGGAATCGCTTGCCGCTGGTTTTGGCCCATCGGTTGCGGTGATAGCCGAGTATTGCAGGCCGGATGCGGTGATCGTGACGCCATCCTGGGTTGCGTTCGATTTTAAATAAGCTTCGCCTTCCTGTAATACCGAAGCATATTTCTCCTCGTCTTGTTTTTGCTGAAACTGGCTAATTATTTGACCCGCTTCCGATATGTCCATCGAAGTTTCTTTGCCCTGGTGCTGGGCTTTCATGCCTTCCAGCAGGATTTGGTAATCAACCTCATCGTATTGTTTCAGTACGCGTTCCCCAATCATCATACCGAGGCCATAGCTGAACTTCTCTTGGTCGGTGTTCAATGGTGTTTGAGCCGATACGGTGAACGCGATGAGAAGGCCAGGAATGATGAGACTGGTGTGGTGTAATTTCATTCGAAGAGTATCCTTTAATTTAATGTGGTAAATAGTATGTGGCTAAAAAAAATACAATAGTATATGGATTTCAGATAAATTAAAAAGATTCAAAATGAGTAAAACAGGACACAGATCCGCCGGTTTCGGCGCCCGATCTATGTCGATATCGCGGCTATCCACCAGTGTTACACTGTTATTGAGGCAGTATTATCCGTGCTATACAATGGATTTTCTACAATTGAGCTATAAAAATGAGAACTCGAGTATTTTCTATAATTTTTATATTACTTGGAAATGTGGGCCCTGTTAATGGCTCTGATTTACCACCGACGCTCCCACTGGAAACACTGTCGTCGGAAATTGCAAATCAAATGGTGGTGGCCTCCGTTGCTGAATGCTCCAGGCGAGGTTTCCTGGTCTCTGCAGCAGTCGTAGGAAGAGATGGGAATCTCCTGGCTTTCTTGCGCAACCCTTATTCAGGTCCACACACCATACTGGTCAGTCAGCGGAAAGCCTTCTCTTCCGCGACGCTCCGTGCCCGCACATCGGACATGAAGTCTCGCCCCGATCTCAATTACGCTCCGGGTATTTTACTTATTGTCGGAGGTGTTCCGATCCAGTTTAACGGTAAATTTTACGGTGGTATAGCGGTCGCCGGGGCCAGACCGGAGGTCGATGAAATATGCGCAGATGCAGGTATCGATGCTGTGAAGGAGATATTAGATTTCGTGGAGTAATCGCGAAAAAGGGTAAAATTCGAAGGCTATTTTACCTCGACGCCTATTCAGCCTGGACAATACGCGCAATCACATTCATGAAATCACCGATCTTGATCAGCGACGGAAAATGCCTGCCGATGATGATGCCGTCGCTACCCGCATGGTATTCCACAGGGATGGTCCCACTTCGCTCGCAAGCGTAAACCCTGGCGATCAAATCCCCCTTTTTTACCGGGTCGCCGAGGTCGACGCAGGGTTCGAGCAGGCCGGTATGTTCGGAAAATACATAGGCATTTTCCTGCTGCATGTCTAGATGAAGCGGAGGCTGATCGGGTGGTATCGGGGGCTCGTTCAAAATGCCTGCGTGCACGAGGAAATTGTGTACGCCTCGTTTGGCCAGGTTTACCGTCAGCGTAGACGTGGTGCCGCCGCCGCCAAGCTCGGTCGAAACAAAGACCTTGCCCATCGTTTCGGCCTGCGTGTCGTACATTCCACCGGGGTCGATTTCGACCAGGCTAAGGTAACAGGGTGCGGCAAATGCTTTGGTGGCCGCTTCGCATCGGGCTTGTTGATCCTTATCCTCGAGTTCGTGGTAGGCCGCAAATGGCAGGAATTCCAGTGTTTTCCCGCCGGAATGGATATCGAGCACGTAATCGCACATCGGCAATAGCACGGTCGAGAAGTAATCGGCTATCTGCAGCGTGATGCTGCCTTTGGCCTGGCCGGGGAAAACCCGGTTCATATTCAGGTTATCGATTGGGGATACCCGTGTAGCCGTTTGAAAAGCAGGGTAGTTCATCGCCGGGATAATGATGACGCGCCCCTGGATTTTTTTAGCGTCGAGACGGTGGCACAAAGCGTTCAATGCGATTGGTCCTTCGTATTCCTCTCCATGGTTGGCGCCGGTGATGATGGCGCTGGCTCCGTGACCATTTTTAGCGACGCTGATCGGAATCATCACCGAACCCCAGGCTGAGTCGTTACGCGAATAAGGCACCCGCAGGAAGCCGTGCTGAACCCCGTCCTTTTCGAAGTCAATAGTAGAGGAGATTGGATTTGTCATACCAGCGCGCCTTTATTTAACCCGTAGTTCCTGCGGTACGGAAGCCAGGCTTTCATAACCCTGCCCGGTGATGACCACGGATTCGGTGATTTCCAGGCCGCCATCGTCGAGCCACAGCGCGGGCATAAAATGGAAGACCATGTTTTCCTGTAATTCGGTTTTATCCCCGCGTCGCAGGCTGATGGTGCGCTCGCCCCAGTCGGGCGGGTAGGACAGTCCGATCGAATATCCGGTGCGATTGTCTTTTTTAAACCCATGGGTTTCGAGGGTGTCGAAAAACGCGATCGCGACATCTTCGCAGCGCTTGCCGGGTTTGGCATTGTCGAGCCCGGCGTGCATCGCTTCGAGTACTGCTTTTTCGGCGTCGAGGTATTTTTGCGGGGGTTTACCGAGCGATATGGTGCGCGACAGGGGGCAGTGATAGCGCCTGTGGCAACCAGCGATTTCAAAAAAAGTAATGTCTCCGGCCTTTAATACTGAATTGTCCCAGGTCAGGTGTGCCGCGGTCGCGTCCATGCCGGTCGGTAGCAGGGGCATAATTGCCGGATAATCCCCCCAGTGTTCATCCTTACCCTTGATGCCGGTGTAAAATATCTCGGCGGCGAGTTCATGCTTGGCCAGTCCCGGCTCGATGATTTCGTAGATTCGGCTATGCATTTGTTCGACGATTCGGGCCGCGCTACGCATGTAGCTCAATTCCTGCTCCGATTTGATAATACGCTGCCAGTTGACCAGTGCCGTTGCATCAACCAGGGTCGCCCTCGGCAAGTGGCTTTGCAGGGACAGGTAAGCCGCCGCGGAAAAATAGTAGTTTTCTATTTCGACCCCAATCGATCCCTGCTCAAGCTTCAGCTCGCTCAACAATTCGGACAGGTGGTCCATCGGATGGCATTCAGTGGATTGAACAAAATGGTCCGGATATCGGTGAATATTGTCCTCGTCCAGATAAGTAGTGCGCACCGCACCCGGGGCATCGATGCCGCGACCCCACCAGATCGGTTCCCGGTCGTGCTGCACAATCACGCACTGGTGGGTATAAAAAGACCAGCCGTCGTAACCGGTGAGCCAGGCCATATTGGAAGGATCGACCACGATCAGGCTGTCGATATTTTTTTTCGACATCGCCGAACGGGTTTTCGCTAATCGCTGGGCATATTCGTCGAGGGTGAAGTTTAACGAGGCGTTTTCAGGCATGGGCTCAAGTCTCGAAGTTGGTGCCGGCCTGGTGTTGCAGGCATCGCTGGTAAGCCAGCGTGGCGATAGCGGTATCCTGTATTCCGGTGCCGGTCAGGTCACACAGGCTAATTTCTTCATCGGTTTGTCTGGCCGGGCTTTGTCGGGCGATCAGTTGACCCAGTTCGGGAAATTGGGCCGAGGCAGATACCAGTCCTTTTTCTATGGCGTGGTGCAATTCACCCAGCTTGCTCGTTTGCGACAGGCGATCGCAAAAGTAACTGGCGCCGCCAGCAATGATCTCGGCGCTGATTTCGTTTTTATGTTCGGCGTCCGAACCCATTGCGGTAATGTGCTGGCCCGAGCGGATATCGGCCAGGTCCAAGATCGGGGTACTGGCCGGCGTGGTGGTGACAATTATATCGGCGTCTCGCGTGGCTTCGGCTACGGTGCCGCAGGCCTGTACCTCGATTCCGAGGTGCTGGCTTAGCTGAGACGCGGTCACTTTAGCTTTTTTCGGATCACGCGCCCAGATTGTCGCGGATTCGATTTGGCGCACCAGGGTTAGCGCTTCGAGTTGCAGGCGAGCCTGAACGCCGGCTCCGAGAATTGCGGCGCGTTGGCTATCTTTTCGCGACAGGTATTTAGCCGCGACCGCGCCTGCCGCGGCAGTGCGTACGTCGGTTAAAAAGCCATTGTCGAGTAACAGCGCCTCGACCATGCCGGTCCTGGTGCTGAACAGCACCATCAGGCCATTGACGCTGGGCAAACCCAGGGAGGGATTGTCGAAGAACCCGGGGCTGATTTTGATCGCCAGGCTATCCAGCCCTGGAATATAAGCGGTCTTGACATCGATCTCGCCGTTATTGTCGATTATATCGAGTCGCATGATCGGTGGCATCACCACCGCCTTGGTGGCCAACGCGTGAAACGCCTGTTCGATACACTCGATCGCTTCCAGATCGAGGCTGACCTGGTTGCGTAATTCGGCTTCGGTGAGGATCTTGATATCGGCCATTTATAATTCGTAGTCCTGTCGATTGATGACTTTTCGATGCAACTCCATATCGATGTTTTTGCCGCTCAGTAACACGATAGTTTTACCCGCTGGCTTTAGCTTATCGGCCAGAATTGCGGCGATACCGACTGCGCCACCCCCTTCGAGGATGACCTGTTCCCTGAAGTAGGCGTGACGAATTCCTTCGGCGATTTCTTCCTCGCTCAGGGTGATCAGTTCATCGACCTGGTCGCGTACGATATCGAACGTCCATCGATTTTCAAGCCCGATACCGCCACCCAGTGAATCGGCCAGAGTCGGGAGCTCCTCGACTTCAACGGGTTTACCCGCACGTTGCGACTCGATCATCGCGCATCCCCGTTCCATCGAGATACCAGTAATTTTAACTTCGGGTTTTTGCGATTTGACCGCGCGCGCGATGCCGGAAATTAGCCCACCGCCCGATAGTTGCACCAGCAGGGAATCGACATCGGGATGCTGTTCGAGCATTTCGATCCCGAGCGTGCCCTGACCCTCGATCACGTGCGGGTGCTCGAATGGCGGAATCATCAGGTAGGCTTCTTCGTTGACCAGTCGGTTGGCTTCCTGTTCCGCTTCGTCCTGCGACTGACCGATTATTCGGATTTCGGCGCCGAGTGAGCGAATGGCCTCGACCTTGTTCTGCGGCGCCAGGCTCGACATGCAGATGATGCAGGGGATGCCGGCCAGCCGCGCCGAATAGGCCAGTGCCTTGCCGTGGTTTCCGGTAGAAACGGCGGTAACACCGGCGATGCCACCAGCGGTGCCGAGCTGCAACACCGAGTTAAGCGCCCCACGGAGTTTGAAAGACCCGGTAATCTGCAGGTATTCGTGCGCGAGCAATACTTCGGTGCTACATCGCTCGCTGAGTGAGGGCGATGGCGCAATACGAAGCGGATAAATATACGCTTCGAGTCGCTCTAGTGCCGCCCGGATCGAATCGAGCTGGATATCGTCGCGCCCCGTCATAGCTTCGGGCTGCTCACTCTGGTTGACAGTACTGGTGCATGATTCTGGCCATCATCAGATCGAGATGACCACCCCCACCGTTTTTATACAGCGTAATTTCCGTATCGCTGGCGCGGCCTGGATGCTTTTTCTGGCAGAGATCAGACAGGTCGGCGAGCACATCGTCGGGGGATATCACGCCTTTCGCGATCGGGATCATCAATTCGCCGATATGATTGATCGTCGTTTCGCGCGCATCGACAAACAGACTGGCCCTGCGCAGGCACTCATCGTCGGCTTCGCGCATTTCGGCAGTGAAAGCGCCGATCAGGTCCAGATGCACGCCGGCCTGTAACCATTCACCCTGTATGAGCGGCGTCGGGGTCGCGGTCGCCGAGCATATCAGCTCAGCCTGTCTGGCGAAGGGCTCTATCTCGTTAACCGGTGTAAACGCAATAGAGTTAAACTGTTTCGCCAGTTCACCCTCGCACAACTGTACAGCTTTTTCGGGGGTCCGGTTCCACAGGTATACCTGTTTCAGGGAAGGGCGGATTTGACAGTGCGCGCTCAGCAGGTATCTGGCCATTTCGCCCGCACCGATCATCAGCATGGTTTCTATATTATCACGCGCCAGTAACTGGCAGCCGAGTGCCGAATCTGTGGCGGTTTTAAGGTAGGTGAGCGCGGTGCCGTCGAGGCAGGCTATCGGGACGCCATTGATGCCTTCGAATAACACATAGATGGCCTGGATCGATGGCCAGACCCTGTCCCGGTTATTGCCTGGAAAAATCGAGATTAACTTGGCGCCCAGGGCCTTGTCCTGCTGCCAGCCGGTACGGATAAAAAAGTGGCTGGTGGTGTCGTCGGCACTTTGCGAGCTCATCAATAACTCATCCAGCTGGCCGATCGGCTGGCGATGCATCGCCGCCAGCTCTTCCACCAGCGTGGTGAAAGGCAGTTTATTTAGCATGGTTTTTGCATCGAGCATTAACATGGTGTTTTCTCGGCTATGCCTTATAGTTGTGGGTTCCAGGGTAGCCTGGTGCTGCCGAGTGTACTTAAATTAAAGCGTCTTGAAAATCGGATTTTAAGAGGTGACAAAAACTGTGGCTGACCATCGAAACCAGTTCGACCAGTAGGTCGAATGAGTTCGGCCCTACGGGGTTTCGAACCTGGTATTGACCTCGACTACCTGCGTTGTTGGGGAGGCATTAGATGCCTCGTTGACTTCGAAGAGGTCGATATCTTCCACGCTCAGTCCGGCTCTGG
>JBGMRM010000077.1:0-7155 GCA_048061415.1 Gammaproteobacteria bacterium
CCAGTCGATGTCTTTCCAGGATAATTTAGGGTCAAACTGCTCGGCAGTCCAGGATGATAGCGATGACAGATTGTCTACCCCTTTGGCATGACCGACGATATTACCGAAGCTATGGCGCCGGGTGCCGAGCATCTGCAGGCACCAGCGCGGGCGGCTGATTACCTGCAAAGCGCTATCGAGCGAAAACTTCGGTGGGGCGCTTAAGCCATTGCGAATATCCTTGTGCCGCTGCCCTAGGATTTGCAGATCCAGGGTCAACACCAGGGCGCTGCATCCTGCCGCTTTGGCGCGGTCGATTAAGCGGTTAATAAAGTCCCGATCACGCATCACATATAACTGGAACCAGAAAGGTTCGCTGGTATTTTTCGCTACATCTTCGATCGAGCAAATACTCATGGTCGAAAGCGTAAAAGGGATGCCGAATTTTTCCGCTGCCCGGGCCGCCTTGATTTCGCCATCCGCGTGCATCATACCGGTGAGTCCGACCGGTGCGAGCGCGACCGGCATGGCCACCTTCTGGCCGATCATATCGGTCTCGACCGAACGCTCGGTAATGTCCACCGCGACACGCTGGCGCAACTTTATTTTGGCAAAATCGGTTTCGTTCTCGCGATAGGTGGTTTCGGTCCACGAGCCTGAATCGGCATATTGATAAAACATGCGCGGCACACGGGCGCGCGCCAGTTTCTGCAAATCCCTGATTTCACAAATAGGGGCCATGTAAATAGTCTCGGAGGGAGAACAAGGCGCGCATTATAACGGTTTAGTAACCACTAAATCGACCTGCTTCGGGTGACTGACCCTCTGTTTCAATAACCTCATTCGATTTTCACCCATTGCCTGCCAACTCCAATGCCGCTAGGATCATCGCATGCTTTCCATTCGAAATCTGAGCAAGTCCTTTGACCAGCCCGAAGGTCCGGTGAAGGTTTTAAGCGAGCTCAATTTCCACATGGATGCTGGAACATCGACGGCCCTGCTCGGTGAAAGCGGCAGTGGCAAGAGTACGCTGTTACATTTGATCGCGGGACTCGACCGGCCGGATAGCGGCGAAATCGAGATTGCGGGAAAAAAGCTCGGCAACTTAAACGAATCGGCGCTGGCTGAAATGCGCCGTCAGCAGGTGAGCCTGGTATTTCAGCAATTCCATTTAATCTCAACGTTGAACATTGCCGACAACATCCGCTTTCAGGCGGCCCTGTGTGGACGTTTCGATCCCGTATTTGAAGACCGCCTGATTCAGCGGCTCGGGCTGGACTCGCAACTGAAAAAGTACCCGCATCAACTGTCACGCGGCCAGCAGCAACGCGTCGCGATTGCTCGCTCGTTACTGCATAAGCCACAGCTCGTACTGGCCGACGAACCGACCGGCAACCTCGACGAAGTATCGAGCCTGGAAGTTATGTCACTGTTCAGTGAACTGGTTAAAAATGCCGGCAGCAGCTTGCTCATGGTTACCCACAGCCGCGACATGGCAGCGTTTATGGACCACTCGGTATTATTGCACAACGGTCAACTCAGCGAGGCCGATGATGCGATTGCGCAGTAGTTTTTGGTGGGTACAAAAGGCCCTGCTTAGCCATTACTGGCGGCATCCCTGGCAAACGCTGTTTTTGGTCGTCGGGCTGGTATCCGGGGTCGGGCTCTGGTCGGCGGTACAGATCATTAACGGCCATGCCCGGGCGAGTTACGAGCAAGCCGATTCGTTGCTTGGCGCGCAGGCCAATTACTGGATTCGCAGCAAATCGGAGCAGGGCATTTCGCAGGCGAAATATATCGCCTTGCGTCGTGCCGGATTTCGCCAGATATTTCCAATAATCGAAGCCGAGCTAAGTACCCCGCAGGGTGATCCGATTAATATTATCGCCACCGATTTGTTCGCGCTACCAGCGGATCTGGTTGATCGAGGCGATATCGATGTGGGAACCGATTCGGCTTTTGACTGGTTAGAATTCATTCAGCCACCTTATCGCGCCTGGGTGCCGGATCAACTGGCCGACGAGCTCGGTCTGAAAAAGGGTGATACCCTGCAATTGCGTGATGGCCGAATACTGCCCCCGGCACTGATACAAAGTCGCAGTCAGCAGGGACGGCAGGTACTGATGGATATAGGCGCAGCATTTGCATTGCTCGACAACCGGCGTTTGAGCTATCTCGCGGTTGGAAAAATCAGCCCGGCGCAATTGATCAAGCTGGCGTCTATGTTATCCGGCGATCTCGAGCTGGTCGAAAATCAACAATATCTCGACCTCAGCCAATTGACGAAGAGTCTGCACACCCATCTGACTGCGATGAGCCTGCTATCGTTTGCGGTCGGCCTGTTCATAGTCTTCAACGCGGTCCGTTTTTCGCTGTGGTATCGACGCGATACTTTTTTAAATCTGCGTTTAATGGGGGTCGGAGTCCCGGTCCTGGCGGCTGCTATTTTGCTCGAAACTTTATTGTGGAGTTTCATTGGCACGGTCCTCGGGTTGCTGGTCGGCATGCAGCTGGGGCAATTATTATTGCCAGGATTAAGCGCCAGCCTGCACAGCCTGTACAACGCGACTGTGGCTGGCACTATCGAGTTACAGTTTGATACGCTCTTTAAGGCCTGGTTGATTACCCTGTTCGGGCTGTCGTGGGCACTGACCTGGCCGTTATACCGACAATTAAAAAATGACGTATTGCCGGCAAGCTCGACTGGCGCGGTGCAGGATTCTGAACGCGCTACGCGTCGTAACCTCGCACTGGGCGCTTTATTGCTTGCGCTAGCCGCCGCTATTTTGTATCCACGGCTGGATAGCGCCAACAGCGGCTTTTTATTACTCGGTTTACTGTTATTT
Organism: Gammaproteobacteria bacterium; assembly: GCA_048061415.1. Taxonomy (GTDB): domain Bacteria; phylum Pseudomonadota; class Gammaproteobacteria. Next base: position 2,826 of record JBGMRM010000077.1, read on the forward strand.
GCGGCAGCATGGATATTGCCGACATTGCTGGCTTTGAGTTTAGGCCTGATTGCGCGTTTTACCTCCGAGCGGTCTCTGCTTGGCCGCTGGTTGATAAGCGACGGCTGGTCGCAATTACCTGCTTTCCGTACAGCGATGATGGCCCTGCTATTGGCGATGACCGCGAATTTGGGCGTCGGCACGCTGGTCGATAGTTTTCGTGGCGCTTTTATCGGCTGGCTGGAAATCCGACAAAGTGCCGATATCTATGTGCGCGGATCTCAAATTGACCGCCAGCTATTGCTTGATTCGGAAACCTCCAAAGACTGGCTCGCCGATAGCCACGTCCGCATTGGCGTGACGACACGCTGGCAAGACCGCCCAACGCTGGTGCGAGGCGCCGATACGCGTGCGCCTGACAGTTTAAACTTCCCGCTGGCGCAATGGCTAGGCGATAGTCCCGCCGATGCGCTGGAACTATGGCGAACCCAGGCTGACGCCGTTCTTGCCAACGAACAAGTCCATTATCTGGGTGGATTAAAACTCGGCGAGACCGTGCAGCTGGAGACCGACGAAGGATTGAGGGCTTATCGCGTGGTCGGGTTTTTTTATGATTACGGCAACCCCTACTATCAGTTTTACCTGCCCTTTGACGAAGTCAGAAAGCGATGGAAATACGCTTATTCGCGGGGTATCGCGTTGTGGTTAAAACCCGGTTCTGGCGCAGCCAAAGACCCGTTGCAACTCGCCGAAGAAAAATTGCGCGAGGCAGGCGTGCGTCCAGGTGACTGGATTTTGCAGGCCGATATCAGAAAGCTATCGGTGAATATCTTTAATCGAACTTTCGCCATTACCTCGGCGATGAATGCGCTGACGATGATCGTCGCGGCAATTGCGCTGCTGGCGTCATTACTGGCTATTTTGCAGGAGCGCCTGCCTCAGTTTGCCCAATGGCGCGCGCTCGGTGTGCGCCAGGGAGAACAGCTATTGTTAATCGCCTGTCCGTTATTGATATTTGTCGGCATCGCCTGGCTACTGGCGATACCACTCGGCGCACTATTGAGCTGGATTCTGATCAACAAGCTCAATATCGTCAGCTTCGGATGGAGTATGCCGATGCAGTGGGAAATGGCGCCGGCCTGGTATCTCGGGCTGTTGGTGCTTGCCGTCGTCGCCTTTACCCTGATGCTGGCGATGCTACAGCTTCGACGGCGCCTGCCCGAAGCGCTGGCGCAATTAGGGGAGTCGATTTGAAAGCGCCTGTCTCAACCTTGCTGATGGCGTTGTTATCGTCTGCGAGCCTGGCGCAGGATGACTACCAGATTTTGCGTGGAGAGGCAGACGGTTACGCCCAGGTTATTCCCGGCAAAATACTGGAATTTCCGCGTGACCATGCGCCACACCCGAATTTTCGCATCGAATGGTGGTATATCACTGCCAATTTGCAGGACGATGAGGGAAAGCAATGGGGTTTGCAATGGACCCTGTTTCGCAATGCCCTCAATTCACAGGCCGATACCGAAGGCTGGGATAGCAATCAACTGTGGATGGCGCATGCGGCCATTAGCGCACCCGAAGGCCACCAGTTTGAACAACGCTTCGCACGCGGCGGCATCGGGCAGGCCGGGGTTAACGATATTGCCAGGGATGGCTATTTTACGGCCTGGCTGGATGACTGGCAGTGGCGCTCGGACGGAGCATCACTTTTCCCGTCGCAGCTAAAATTCAGCGTCGGCGAACAGCAGGTCGAAATGCGGCTCGATAGTTCGGCTGACTGGGTGCTGCACGGTGACCGGGGCTATAGCCAAAAATCGGTTCAGGGGCAGGCGAGTTATTACTATAGCCAGCCGAATATTAAAATCAGCGGAACCATCCGAAGCGGTAATAAAACCGTGGCGCTGTCGGGTTCTGCCTGGCTGGATCGGGAATGGAGCTCGCAGCCGCTGGCGCAAAACCAGCAGGGCTGGGACTGGTTTGCGCTGCATCTCGACGACGGCAGTAAACTCATGCTATACCGCTTACGCGAAGACGACGGTGAGGATTGGCTAAGTGGAAGCTGGATTAACAGCGACGGTGAAAAAATACATTTGAATAAAGCTGATATAGAGCTGATTCAAACGGCAAGCAGAGAAGTCAAAATCGATGCGAAGCAAACGATCGTGCTACCGCTGGAATGGACGGTCAAATTACCAAAGTCTGGCCGGCAGTGGCGGCTAAAAGCCCTCTACGACGAGCAATGGATGGCTACCCGATTCGCCTATTGGGAAGGCGTTATCCTGGTCGAAGACGATAAAGGCCAGGCGGCAGGTGTCGGCTACATGGAGCTAACCGGCTACGATTGATTTTTAGCTCTCCCCTGACTGTAGGTTCGAATTCATTCGGCCGGATAGAATTCATAGCTAACCGTTATCCAGATACAATCCCAATGTGGGTAATCACCAATATTCTCTACCAAACCCGCTCGCAATGGATTCGCGATAATATATCGGGCAATGTGCCGAATATCCTCGTCTTTTCTGGCAGCACGATCATAATATGCCCGCTGCCAAAGACTCCCGCTGTGGCAGCGGTAGCGGTTGATCGTCAGTGCTGAGCGGGCTTTGAGCGTTTTCACTACCTCGGAAAGCGGTAGGGTCGAATTCATTCGACCACAATAATCATTAGAACCATTGAGTTGAAATAACCAAAGCAAATGATCGGGCATTATGACCCAGGCAAGGGAGCTAACATCACCATTCTCGTGTAGGCGCCTGAGTTCGTGAACCAGCAGGCGAACTGCAGTTATATCCGCGAACAGGGGATGGCGATCATGCGTAACAGTGGTGACGCAATAGACCTGGTGGCGTTGGGAATGACGCCCTTTGCGTAGCTCGTCGTATGACACCGTCACCTCCATGTCTCCGTTGATTACTGGCCGAATGAATTCGGCCCTACAAGCATAGACGACTGATTGAGTAATTAATACGGCCAAGGCCGAATTCATTCAACCAATAGTGCTCGATTTAAGGAATATCAAAACTACCCGCTCCCAATCAAACCAGATCGGGATATACTACAAGCCAGAAAACAGATTCAAACGGGAAATAAAATGAATGTATTAGTCGATGTTTGCGTGGTGCCGATGGGTGTCGGTGTCTCGGTGTCAAAATACGTGGCCGAATGCGAAAAGATCTTTGCCGCTGCCGGGTTGAACCACCAGATGCACTCTTACGGCACCAACGTCGAGGGCGACTGGGACGAGGTCATGGCGGCGATCAAACTATGCCACGAAAAGGTTCATGCAATGGGTGCGCCCCGGATCGGCACCACGATCCGGCTCGGGACACGCACCGACCGCGAACAGAGCATGCAGGACAAGATCGATAGTGTGGTATCGAAGATGGGGTGATGCACGGAAATGGGGTCAGATAACAATTATGGCTAAATATTAGAGATAGCTGCGCTCTGACCCCAGTTATTTGTATTATCTGATCAGCGTATTTTCTCTAATCTCTTCTAACTGATCTTTCAGCTTTCTAATTTCATTGCGAAAAAATTCCAGCCTTACTGGTTCAGTATTCTTACTGCCAATATCTTCGAGTGACTCGGTTATATCTCTAATTGCCCTAATTACCTTTATTTCGTCGACAGTTAAGTCAAAGTTTCTCAGGTTTCCATTCCCCTTTGGAGAATCATTGCTTGATTTAGAAACCTTCATTTTCTCACGCCACCATAATTAATTAACTAGAAGATGCTTCTTGCTTCAGCTACCCGCTAATAGTCTTATAGCTAATAATTGATATATTTCGAGGAAATTGATTAATTTACTGCTCAAAAAAGGCAAATAATGTGTGTGAATAATAGATTAGTGTGAATGTCTGGAGCGTGCCGATCTCGACTATCCGAACCGGCTTTTTCCAATATGACTAAAGAAATTGTTCTAGCATTTCGCGCCAGGTAGCAAAAATATAAAATAGCCCTGTCCATTTTGATATCCTTCAGGATGAAATGAGGACTTCAAATATCTTTACGAATATCAAGAAATCAGATCACAATGAGAATCAGCGTCAATCTGTGAGGCATATCAATCCAATGAGTTCTAAAAACTTTTTTAACATCAACAATTCTGAGGGCGGGATCGCTCGCAAGCTTGCACCTGGGATCACGACAACCGTGTTCCCGGGCGACCAGGCGATGATCTCCGTCGTCAGGCTCGAACCCGAAGCGCGCGGCGTGTTGCATCGTCATCCGGAAGAGCAATGGGGATACTGCGTCTCAGGCTCTGGCATCCGTTTCCAGGGGGATGATGCAATCGCCGTGTCGGCCGGTGATTTTTGGCGCACACCGGGTGATCTGCCGCACACAATCGAAG
>JBGMRM010000078.1:0-7010 GCA_048061415.1 Gammaproteobacteria bacterium
GGCGACCTCAGCGGCCATTTTTTCGGCAAACGATATCCACTTGACAGGCTAGTATCATTTGCCCGCGATGGGCTTGCATTTCCCAGGAGCACGATCGCCCTGAGTACCCTGGGTGAACCGCTCGAAGGCATCTACTATGGCGATGGCGATGGTGACCCCGACGCTCATTTCTACCTGATTCCAGGCACCTTGTCACTGAATAACTGGGGCAGCAAACCCCGGGCGCAGATCATGGCCACTTCTTATAATGGCAAGGAACCCACATTTTTTGAACCGCGCAACCTGCTAACAAAAGTGTTACAGGCCTATGAGACTAAAAACTGGTATCCGACCGTTGCCTTTGAACTCGAATTTTTCCTGTTCGCAGCTGAGCGCGATGCACAGGACCTGATCCAGATTGTGCACAACCCCAAAACTGGGCGTCCTGACTCGCCCACGGTACTTTCCAGCACCCGTATTTCCGATTTTGAGCAGGTAATAGACGGCATCGTCGATGCCTGCAAGCAGCAAAACATAGAGACCGGGGCCATTTCATCCGAAATGGGCGCCGGACAATTCGAAATTAATTTTAACCACCATAACGATGTGCTGCGCGCGGCCGATGAAACCTGCCTGTTTAAGCGTATCGTTGTCGAGGTTGCCAAAAAGAACCGCATGATGGCGACCTTTATGGCCAAACCAATGCTGGATCAACCGGGGAATGGATTGCATATGCACATCAGCGTGGTTGATAACAAGGGGAGGAATATTTTTGATGCGGGCGACAGGCCACACCAGCGGTTGCTGCAGGCGATAGGCGGCTTACTCGATACGATGCCCGCAGCGATGTCGTTCTGGGCGCCGAATATTAATTCTTATCGGCGCTATGTCGGTGGCGCCAACTGCGCGCCGGTTAGCCTGAGCTGGGGTCACGAAAATCGCACCGTTGCCTTTCGCATACCGCTGGCGAAGAATGGCGCCTGGCGTGTCGAAAACCGGGTTCCCGGCGCCGATGCCAACCCTTACCTCGCGATGGCAGTTACTCTCGCCGGCATGCTGCACGGCATGAAACAAAAACTGGATCCGGGTAATCCTGTCAGCGATTCGGTCGAAGGCACGGATGAAAATCTGCCACTTAGCCTGAGTTCGGCACTGAGCACCACTATTGGTAGCGAAGCGCTGATCGATATCCTGGGCCGGGATTTCATCGATCTCTACTGCCAGCACCGTGGACTGGAGACCGAGGCATTCGCACAATATATCAGCCCGCGTGAGTATGACTGGTATCTCTAACATCCTTAAACCGCCTGTTCACCGAGACTAAATCCAGCAGGATATAATCATGAATAACGACGATTTCTCAAATAGCCTGTCGATGCACGCCAACTTGTTTGGTTATATGGGGGCGCCCTTAAGTCGAAACCCGGACGATGCCGATGTGTTCGTCGTTGGCCTGCCTTACGACCTTGCCACTACCGGGCGGGCTGGTACGCGCAGTGGCCCGGCGGCTATTCGCCAGGCAAGCGGTAACCTGCGGTGGGAAGAGAAACGCTGGCCCTGGGATTTTCGCGTATTCGATCGCCTGCGGCTCGCCGACTATGGCGACCTCGAATTTCCTGCCGGTAACCACGAGGGTCTTTTCGAACAGGTCGAACAACACCATGGGAAATTGCTCGCAGCTGGAAAGGCAACCCTGAGTTTTGGTGGCGACCACTTCGTCACCCTGCCTTTATTGCGTGCGCATCATAAGGCCCACGGCAAACTCGCACTGATTCATTTTGACGCGCATACCGACACCTACTCCGAGCAGGGTTCCGCCTACAATCACGGCAGCATGTTCTATCATGCGCCGAGGGAAGGTATCATCGACCCTGACCGCAGCATCCAGGTCGGCATACGCACCGAATACACCGAAGCCACGCACGAGTTCGAAGTCATCAGCGCCGCGCGCGCCAACGACCTGTCGGCCGAGCAGATAATTGCACAGATCAAAGAGCGCGTCGGCGATTCAGCCTGTTACCTGACCTTCGATATCGACTGCCTCGACCCGGCCTTCGCGCCCGGCACCGGCACCCCGGTTGTCGGTGGCCTCACCACCGACCGAGCGCTTAAAATCCTGCGCGGCCTGCAACACCTGAACCTGGTCGGCATGGATATAGTCGAAGTCGCACCCGCCTACGATCACGCCGAGATTACCGCCCTCGCAGCTGCGACATTGGGGCTGGAAATGTTGTATGTACTGGCGTCTAATCGGGGCGCCTAAAAGACAACATCGTAATTTCAGCTATGGGTCCCACTTTTGCTCCTAATAGATTTCGTTGTGACCAATACGATGAGCAGGCCAACTGATAAAGCCTCTTGCGCCTGATTGGGTGGCCTGCGGCTTCCCGAAATAACATCGATTTTGAACGGCAAGGCGAGATGCGTCATCCGTGTCTTAGCTCGCCACAGGCAGCATCCATGCTGCCTGACCGCCCAAAATCGATGTTATTTCGGCACCCAATCTTCATGGCTTAAGAAGCTTAATCAGTTGGCTCTAACTAAATTAGTTATCGGGGGAGGACGCAAAAACCAGACTATCGAGGCGTAACCACTGGGATACTATTACAGGACGTTGTGCGACATGGACGTCGCGCACGAGCCCCCAGGGAGGGGTTCACGGCGTTCCTGTAATAGTATACCGGTGGTTACGCCGTATCGGAAACGCTATTAGGAGAATAGTAAGAATCTCTACAACTATTACCCCAACTCCGGCAACTCGCGCCGAAATAGCGGTTCATAAAAATCGACCTCCGATTCCAGATTACGCGCGGCCAGGTGCCCATCGTAGACCGCGGCGGCTATGGTGCCTGGCGCATTGCAGTCACCGATGGCCAGCAGGGTTTTGAACCGACCCTGATGTGCCAACAAGGCCTGGTATAGCTCGTCGTGTGGCTGCCTCGATGTGACCAGTATGATGGTATCGAATGGAATTTCCTGCTGCTGGTCGCTCAGGTAAACATTCGCGATTTGTGCACTGCCTGCACTGACAAGCAACAGTTCGTGCGATGTTGTCAAAGAGACTCCCAGCGACAGTAGCCTCGACTGGATCTTTTCCTGCTCGAGGGTATTTTCGGTCCAGCTCGAAACCTTCGGGTCGGGCGTAACCAGGTGGACGCCCAACCCATCGTGCCGACATTGTTCCGCAATGACGCCACCCAGGTAGTAATGGTCATCGTCATAAATCAACACTCGACCCTGAGGTTTCACGCCCGCGAGGATATCGTCTGGGGTGAGTACCGATACAGACTCGACACCCTCGATGGCAAAAGCATGTTGTCGCCCCATGCCGTCCCGCCGCCAGCTCGAGCCGGTGGCGATGATCACGTGGGGTATATCGAGTTCGATTATATCTTCTGACGAAAGCCTGTTATCGAGGTAAATTTGCACGTTGGGCAGTCGCGACAACTGGGATTCACGATAATCGCGTACCCGTGCATAGCTGGCCAGGCCCGGCAATTGACTTTCTAGCGTTACCCGCCCCCCGAGCGCTTCGGTTGCCTCGGCAATTGTTACGCTATAACCGCGATTGGCCAGTTGCATGGCGCATTCCATCCCGGCGGGCCCCGCACCGACTACCAGCACCGAATCTTCGCTGGCCGCAGTCTGTATAGTTTCCGGATGCCAGTCGCGCTTCCATTCCTCGCCCTGAGTCGGGTTTTGCGTACATCGGATTGGAGCGGCCAGCATGTCCTGCGCGACACAGATATTACAGCCAATGCATTCGCGGATATCTTCGAGACGTCCTTGCTCGATTTTGCGCGGTAAGAATGGGTCGGCTATCGAGGGGCGCGCCGCACCTATTAAGTCCAACACACCGCGTTTGATTTGCGAGACCATCGTATCGGCCGAAGTAAATCGACCGACGCCAACCACCGGCTTACTGGTCAGGGTTTTAACAAATGCGGTGTATTGTTCCTGGAAACCCTCCATCGGCTCGAAGCGTGCAGTGGCGGAATCGTTATCCCAGCCGCTGATATTGACATCCCAAAGGTCTGGAATTTCTGCAAGCATGCCGATAATATCCCGACCCTCGCATTCGGCCCGCAGGCCATCCTCTCCACGAAGTTCGTCAACAGCCAGTCTGATTGCGATGGCGCATTGATCACCGACCGCTTCCTTGACCGCGCACAGGATTTCCTTAGTCAAACGCACGCGATTTTCCAGACTACCACCATACTCGTCCGAACGTCGATTATAGTACGGCTTGAGAAAATGCTGGAGAATACTCATGTCGTGCCCGGCATAGACATAGACGATATCGTAACCTGCTGTCCTGGCCAGGCGCGCCGCATTGACATGCCATTTGCGCAGGTCATGGATATCGCGCACCGTCATTGCCCGTGCCTGAAGCGGTTGGTTACCATGTACCGTCGTGGCACTCGGCGCCATCGGTGCAATTCGACTGTAGTGATTCATCGCGTGACACGCATTGTAGGCGAGCTCGATTCCGGCGAGTGACCCGAATTCGTGCACGGCATCGGTCATCAGGCGATGTGCGGGTACATCTTTTTCATCCCACAGGCGGCCTTCGACATAGGGCGTTAATTCCGCGCTGGGATGAATTTCCACCTCCTGCGAACAAACTACGCCCCAGCCGCCTTCAGCCTTGACGCGTCGATTAGCGGCCTCGGCTCGCGGCCGGGCGTGTCCGAGCGTATTGCAATGCGGCACCTGGTAAAAGCGGTTTTTAGTGGTGACCGGTCCGATTTCTAACGGTTCAAATAAAATATCGTATTTTGAATCCCGAGACATGCTAACTCCGAAAATTGACTACAACGCGATCACGCGCCGGCTCTTCTGCCGGCGGTTGCGGTTGACCGAGTTCTCGCGCGATTTTATGCCCATCGTAAACCGCAGCAGCGATAATACCCGGCATCTTACAATCGCCCACTCGATTCAGGCTGATACCACCACTGGCTAAAAATTGCGCTTTATTGTCACTCAGCGCCCGCCACAATGTATCGTCCGGCTGACGTGCGGTAATCGGTACTAAATATTGCGCGGATAGCCCGGTTTCTCTGCCGCTAAATACGCACTCGAACCTTGCCTCCGATCCGTTCCAGCCTCGCAATCCCAGGTCGGTAAAGATTTCGACCCCAGCGTCTAGCAGCATCTTGATTAGTGGCGCCTGCTCCTGTGTATAGGAGCACCAGCCTGCGGCCCGGCCCTCGGGGGTTACCAGCGTCACCGGAATACCCCCTGCCCTTAGCTTCAACGCCACCGTGCTGGCCAGGTAGTAGTGATCATCGTCATAGATCAATACCGGGCCATCGAGCTGTTCGCCACGCAGGATTTTATCTACCGATACCACCTGTTGCAACTCGGATCCTTCGAACGGCGCTTCGAGCCATCGCCCGATACCATCGCTGCGCCAGCTTGCGCCCGTCGCAACGATAACATGCTGCATCTCAAACTCGAATACCGCCTCTGGGGTTAATCGATTATCTGGATAGATCTCGATATTCGGCATTTTGTTAATTTGTCCGGTACGCCAGTCGCGCACCCTGCCCCACTCGGAAAGTCCCGGTAGTCGACTCTCGCTATTGATACGCCCGCCTAACTCGGTTTCGGCTTCGGCCAGTGTAACCCGGTATCCGCGATGACCCAGGGTACAGGCTGCTTCCAGTCCCGCAGGCCCGCTACCGATCACCAGCACTGTTTCATCGGCGTGCTTCGGCGGTACGCGATCAGGATGCCAGCCACGGCGCCATTCCTCCCCCATGGTCGGGTTTTGTGTACAGCGTATCGGACTCGCCAGCGAGTCGTGCGCGTAACAAATATTACAGCCAATGCATTCTCGAATTTCGTCGACACGACCCTGGTTGATTTTAGCGGGCAGGAACGGATCGGCAATCGAGGGGCGAGCGGCGCCGATGAAGTCCTGTACGCCATTTTTTACCTGGCTCAACATCGTATCGGGCGAGGTGAATCGACCGACGCTCACAAGCGGTTTCGTCGTCATCGATTTTATTTTAGCCACCGCCGCCTGGTTCGATGCTTCCTTGACGAAGCGCGAACTACCCATTTCCAGGCTATAGTCGGTCACCGTGATATCCCACAGATCGGGCAACTCGGCGATGGATTCGAACGTTTCGAATAATTCATCCGCATCCGTTTCGGTATCGGCAGGCACCGAGTAACGCACCGCCACCGCACTTCGATGCCCTACGGTTTCGAGTGTTTCTTCGATTATTTCCCTGATCAGCCGCACACGGTTGATCACCAAACCCCCATATTCGTCGCTGCGGTTGTTAATCTTTGGCAACAGGAAATCGTTCAGCAGGTACCCATGATTCGCATACACGTAAACGATATCGAATTCAGCCTCCAGCGCCCGCCTGGCCGCAGCCTGATGCCAGCTCTTTAAATCCCGGATGTCATCTAAGGACATGGCCTGGGACTGTACCGGCATACCAACGAGCGTAGTATTGGGCGAACTATTCAGACCCAACGGCGCGTTGCGGCTATACAGATTTGCAGCCCGGCGTCCCCCATACCATAGCTCGACACCGGCCAGCGACCCGTGCTCGTGCACTGCGTCGGTCATTAAACGTAGATTGTTAATATCGCCCCTGTCCCACAGGCTCGCATGCGGAAATGGATGGTCATCGGAGCTAGGGTGAATAGAGCAGTACTCGGTACATACCACACCCCAGCCGCCTTCGGCTTTGATTCCGCGCATAGTGGCCGCCATCTGCGGCCTTTGATAACCCATACCGGCGCAATGCGGTACCTGGTAAAACCGATTGGGTGCGGTTACCGGCCCGATCTTGACGGATTCGAATAATGGATCGTAACGGGGGTCGCGCGCGCCCATCAGGAGACATCTGCTGCTTTGGTTTGCGTGAGTAATTGATGATTGACCCGGGCGAGGTTGCCGCCTTCGGGAGCGCGATCGAGCGAGACCACAGGCAAAACCTGGCGTAGCTGATTTTGAAAAGCGCCGATGCCTAACTCCAGGTCGGATAGCAGTACACCATCGAACGCAC
>JBGMRM010000079.1:0-7002 GCA_048061415.1 Gammaproteobacteria bacterium
ACGGGGCGCACGCCGAGCGGGTAACTGCGACTGAAGAGTTTGGCCCTGCTTTTGAACGAGCCCAGACCGCCGGGCGACCGGCCCTGATCGAAGTTCAGATCGACCCGGATTTGCTGACGCCGACTACGACGATCGAATCGCTGCGAATCCCTGGCTAAAGCGGCCAGAAAAACAGTATCGCCGGAACCGACACCACAACAACCAGGATTTCCAGCGGTAAGCCCATACGCCAGTAGTCGCCGAAACGATAACCGCCCGGGCCCATGATGATAGTATTATTTTTGTGACCGATCGGCGTCAGGAAAGCGCAGGAAGCGGCCACCGCCACCCCCATCAGGAATGGGTCGGGAGCGGCGCCAATTGCGTTAGCGATATCGAGGCCGATCGGCGCGGCGATGAGCGCGGTCGCGACATTATTGAGAAAATCGGACAGCGTCATGGTGACGATAATCAGGACCATCAGAATCGCCCAGTGTGGCCAGCCCTCGGTCTGGGATACGATCAGTTCGGCGATCAGCCGCGTACCACCGGAGTCTTCCAGTGCGATTCCCAGCGGTATCAACGATGCCAGCAAAACGATCACTTTCCACTCGACACTTTCATAAACTTCCCGGCCCGAAATAATTCTGAACGCGTTAAAGGCAATCACACAGGCGGCCAGCGCGATGGGCAGGTAAACCAGTCCGGCAACCGAGAGTGCAATCGCGCCGAGAAACAACCCGATCGCCAGCAGTGCTTTTTTACGCTGGATAACGATATGCTGCCCACCCGCCAGCGGAAGCGCGCCTAGCCAGTTACTGACAGCGCTCAACCGTTCTTCCGGCCCAAGTAGCAATAATACATCACCTGCCTCGATACTCAGTTTTCGCACCCGCTCGCGAAACCGTTTGCCCTGCCTGGAGACACCCAGCAGGGTGATGCCGTGACGTGTGAGCAGGCGCAGGTCGTCGCTGGTTCGACCGACGACTCTGGCGCCGTCGGGCACTATAGCCTCGGCCAGATTAAGCGACCCGCTGGTCAGGCCGGAAGCGAGTTTGTCCTTGCCGATAAAATCAAGCTCCGCACCGCCGAGAAAGGACTCTATCGATTTGGGGTCGCCTTCGAGCACGATGTGATCGCCCTTGCGAATTTCTTCATATCGGGCAAATCCCGGCAATCGTTTGCCCCGACGCACCAGCCCGAGTACCGAAATGTCATGTTCCTCTGCCAGGGGTTGTAGCTTGCTAAGGCGAAGCCCGATAGAACGGGATTCATCAGGGACCTGGGCTTCCGCAACGTACAACCCGGTATCGTCATCGCCGTGAATATTGCCCGGTCGCTCTCGGGACGGAATCAGGCGCCAGCCAATAATTGCGACAAAGAAAATACCCGCGATAGCGACGAATAAACCCACTGGCGCAAAGTCGAACATACCATAACTTTCACCCAGGGCGCGTTCCCGGTACTGCGCAATTACTATATTCGGTGGCGTCCCGATCAGGGTAATCATGCCACCGAGGATGGTCGCAAAAGAGAGCGGCATCAGGCTGAGTGCTGCGGCGCGCCTGGCTTTCTCGGCGGCTTCGATATCGAGCGACATCAACAACGCGAGTGCCGCAACATTATTGATCACCGCCGAAAGTGCCGCGCCGATAATCGACATGATGCCAATATGCAGGGGCAAAGGCCGACTGGAGGAAAGAACCAGCCCTGCGATCATTTCGACCGCGCCAGCATTCAACAGGCCACGGGAGATGATCAATACCAGCGCAATGATCACCACGGCAGGATGCCCGAAGCCGGAAAAAGCCTGATCCGGGGTGACGAAGCCACTAAGCACGGCAATCACCAACGCGGCGAATGCGACCAGGTCGTAGCGTATCCTGCCCCAGATCAGCAGGGCAAATACCACACCAAATAAGCTAAATAGAAAAAACTGGTCGCCAGTCATCAGGCCCCCGCTCGATTGTTCGCAATACTATCTCAAATCAGGAGGGCTGCAAGCTGGACTTACATCCAGCTTAAACCGGCATCTCAGTTAGCCAGGTTAATTACAATATTTTACGAATTTCCCGCGACTCTTCGGTCGTCAACCCGCGGCGCCAGGGACTGGTTTTCCGGGGAGCGTAAATCCCGTGTTTCGAATGGATAGGTATGAATATCGGATAGTGGGATACCACCCTCGGATGCCTGCTTCCGCCCCTGTTCAACCATCGCCGGCGATCCACATAAATAAACCGACTGATAATCCTTCAGATCGGACAGGGCGACATCCAGCACCTGGCCATAGTAGACGTTGGCCTGATCGCGATTACGCTCCGTATCGAGGCAGGGGAAATAGTAAAAGTTATCGAAGCGTCGCTGTAATTCGGTCAGGTAATCATGCAAATACAGTGCGGGGAAATCTTTTTCGCCGTGATACAGGCGGATATCACCGCGATGACCGCTGTGCAGTGCATCACGAATAATTCCTGCCAGAGGCCCCAGCCCTGCACCAGTGCCGGCCAGCAGCATCCTGGCATCTGGACTATCCGGGTCATAAAAACACAGGCCATTGGGTCCCTGGAAATCGACCCTGTCACCCTCCGATATAAAATCGACGATCCAGTTGCTTAACAGGCCATTGGGCATGCGCTTGACGTGTATTTCCAGAAAGTCATCCTGAGACGGGAGGCTGGCGAGCGAATAACTGCGAATGATGCCGTCGCTGTTACGCAAATTGATGTATTGGCCCGCCCTATAATATAAGGGGTTTGCCGACTGAAGCCGCAATCTGCATACCATTGGTGACAACATCGTCTTGTCGACCACGCGGGCTCGCCCGAACAGGTCGAAATCGTCCAGTTGCGCGACCTGTAGTTCTTCTTTTGGGTAACACTGGCAGGAGAGAAAATATCCCTGCGCTACCAGGGCTTTATTTAAGCCTTTCACCGCGCTTTCCCCAACGTCGCCATGGTTGCAACGCATCAGGCAGGTGCTGCAAACCCCGGTCTCACACGCATGCGGAATGGAAACTTTCTGCCGTAGAAATGCGTCGAGTAGCGACTCGCTGTCCTTGCACTCGTAAGGTTCGTCTCTAAAGTAAACGGTAGGCACTTAAGAATTTTTTAGTAATCGGTTGTAGGCATCGTCGATAGTCCCTCTCGCCGCACCCCTTATCTGATCATGAAAGGAATCTACCACCTGTTTACCCCAGGTAAATAATAATGCATCAAAAATTCCACGCGTCCGAGATTATTAGCAATCGATTAATAAAGTGTAGTACAGCTTAGCAGATCTGCCTGTTATTACGATCTCTACCCGGTTAGCGTCGGAATCAATCACTGGGCGCGGCAATGTCGAGCATTGGCAAATTCAATGAGTATTAATAAAACAGTTTTATAGTATACTTTTGCGCAAAAATCGGCTCTCCACTTATCCGGGGAAATAATGAACATAGAGCAACTCCTGATTCAAAGTTTGCAATTACTTGGCCTCGGAATGGGCGCCGTGTTTATTATTTTGACCCTGTTAATATTCATCATCTGGGCCGTGTCGAAACTGGTGCCTGAAGAAATTCCCGTTGTTCAGGCGGCCCCCAACAAGGAACCGGCAGCGGCCAGTCTGCCGCATATCGCTGCAATCCAGGCGGCGATTCACAAATTCAGAAAATCCCACTAGCCGATCACCCCATTTAAAAGGTACCCAGTTCATGTCCAAACCCCTTTTGATCACTGATGTCGTACTGCGGGATGCCCATCAATCACTGTTCGCGACGCGCATGCGAATCGAGGACATGCTGCCAATCGCGGAAAAACTGGACAGGGTCGGATTCTGGTCGCTCGAAACCTGGGGTGGCGCCACTTTCGATGCCTGTATCCGGTTTCTTGGCGAAGACCCCTGGGAACGTCTGCGGCAGCTCAGGGCGGCTATGCCCAATACCCAAATGCAGATGCTGCTGCGAGGGCAAAACGCGCTGGGCTATCGGCATTATGCCGACGATGTCATCGAAGCGTTCGTCGATCGTGCCGCGAATTGCGGCATGGATGTATTTCGTATCTTCGATGCGATGAACGATTTGCGTAACCTGAAAACAGCTATCGAAGCTACGATAAAATCCGGCAAGCACGCCCAGGGCTGTGTCTCCTACACGCTGAGTCCGGTGCATAACGTTGACCTGTGGGTCGAGATGGCCATGCGCCTGCAGGATATGGGCAGCCATTCTATTTGCATCAAGGACATGGCGGGGTTATTAAAGCCCTACGTCGCCGAAGAACTGGTAAGCAGGATCAAGGAAAATTGCGATCTGCCTCTGTCGATGCATTGCCATGCGACAACAGGCCTGTCGACGGCTACTTATATGAAGGCTATCGAAGCCGGTATCGACATGCTCGATACCTCGATTTCATCGATGAGCCTGACCTATGGTCATTCGCCTACCGAGACTTTTGTTTCCATCCTTGAGGACACCGATCGCGCTACCGGGCTCGACCTGGATTTGCTCGAAGAGATATCGCTGTATTTTCACGAGGTGCGCAAAAAATACGCCCAGTTTGAAGGGTCGCTCAAAGGCGTCGATCCACGCATCCTCAGCGCACAGGTTCCCGGCGGTATGCTGACTAATCTCGAAAGCCAGCTGAAGGAACAGAATGCCGAGGACAGGCTCGACGAAGTATTGAAGGAGATTCCGGCGGTGCGCAAAGACCTCGGTTATGTTCCGCTGGTGACACCGACCTCGCAGATTGTGGGAACCCAGTCGGTACTCAACGTACTGAGCGGAGAGAGATACAAGTCCATCAGCAAGGAAACTGCGGGCGTTTTAAAAGGAGAATACGGCGCCACGGCAGCCGAGGTGAACCAGGAATTGCAACAGCGTGTACTCGATGGCGCCGAACCCATCACCTGCCGCCCGGCCGATCTGATCGAGCCGGAAATGAAGCGACTCACCTCGGAATTGAAGTCACTGGCCAAAGCAGAAAGCATTGAACTCGCCGAGAATGAAATCGATGATGTTTTAATCTATGCGCTATTCCACCAGGTGGGTATTAACTTCCTCAAAAACCGTAATAACCCGGGAGCTTTTGAACCGGCGCCCGGCGACACGCCCGCGCCTGTCGCGGCGGTGACGAGCGCAGCAAGCCCTGCCCGGGCAGCCGAAGTCGAAAATTACCAGGTTATCGTCAATGGCACGGAATACGATGTGATCGTCGCTAGCGGCAGCGGTGACATCAGCTATATCGCTCCCGCTTCCGGGACAGCACCGTCGGCCCAGGTGCCGAAACCAGCCGCCACAGGCACCAGTATCAATGCGCCGATGACCGGTAATGTCATTGATATCCTGGTGTCGGTTGGCCAGCAGGTCAGTGAAGGCGACCCGGTTATCATCATCGAAGCGATGAAAATGGAGACTGAAATCCGAACTAGCTGCAGTGGGGCAGTGCAGTCGATTGGCGTTAACAGGGGTGATGCTATACGGGCTGATCAGATACTGATGACCATCGCTTAAAATGGAACAGGGTCTCCTGCAACTCTGGGCATCGACCGGAATTTATAACCTAAGCATCGGGCAGGCGGTCATGATCACGACCGGTGGTGTGCTGATTTTCCTCGCTATCTCCAAAGGGTACGAACCCCTGCTGCTTATTCCCATCGGATTTGGCGGCATTCTTGCCAATATCCCAATTGCGGCTATCGCCGGGCCGGAAGGGCTGCTGGGAATTCTCTATACGGCCGGGATAGAGACCGGGGTATTCCCATTATTGATATTCATGGGTGTCGGCGCGATGACTGATTTTGGACCGCTGCTGGCCCGGCCGAGCCTGATGATACTGGGTGCGGCCGCGCAATTCGGCATATTCTTTACGCTGTTTGGCGCGATTGCGATGAACCTGATCCCGGGTATGGAATTTTCCATGGCCGACGCCGCCGCAATCGCAATTATCGGTGGCGCCGACGGTCCAACCGCAATCTATGTCGCGTCCAGACTCGCACCGGAGTTACTCGGTGCTATCGCGGTAGCAGCTTATTCCTATATGGCGCTGGTACCCATCATCCAGCCGCCGATCATGAAGCTGCTCACCACAGAAAAGGAACGCCAAACCAAAATGACCCAGTTACGCCACGTCGGCAGGCTGGAGAAAATATTATTTCCGCTCACGTTGTTATTAGTCTCGATATTATTATTACCCTCCTCTACACCACTGATCGGTATGCTCTGTTTCGGAAACCTGTTGAAAGAGTGCGGTGTGGTGGACCGCCTTAGCAATACCGCAAAGAACGAACTGATCAATATCGTTACCATTTTCCTCGGTCTTTCGGTCGGATCGAAACTGGCAGCCGACCGATTTCTAAGTACCGAGACAATTGGCATTTTATTGCTCGGCATGGTGGCATTCGCTATCGGTACCGCAGCCGGTCTGATCATGGGAAAGATCATGTATAGAATTACCGGCGGCGCGGTAAATCCGTTGATCGGCGCCGCTGGGGTCTCCGCGGTGCCAATGGCCGCGCGCGTGGCAAACAAGGTGGGCCTCGATGCCAATTCGCATAACTTCCTGCTGATGCACGCAATGGGACCGAATGTGGCCGGCGTGATCGGCTCGGCCGTGGCAGCAGGGGTTTTACTGGCAATCGTGGGTTAGGGTTGACGACGATAACGATCGGTCCGAGTCTACTTCACTTTAGTCCAGCGTAAATCGCTAACCGCAATTTTGTTGAATTAATATTACCTGAAATAGCGCGGGGCTATCGATGGTTACGCTTCTCGGGGCTTAGTCGAGCGCTGCTTCGTCTCCCAGTCATCCCCCAGACCAACTGCGGCATCGGAGGGCTCGAGCATGCCCCTGCCCTTGATGATATCCGCCGCGCGTTCGGCCAGCATGATGGTTGGCGAATTGAGGTTGCCGTTTGGAATCGCCGGAAAAATCGAAGAGTCGACCACACGCAATCCTTCGATTCCATGCACCCGGGTTGTTGAATCAACTACTGCCCCGTCGTCCTCGCCCATGCGGCAGGTACAGGAGGGATGGTAGGGGACTCGGCATC
>JBGMRM010000080.1:0-6997 GCA_048061415.1 Gammaproteobacteria bacterium
GGTGGCCGAAGGCAAACAGCACGTATTCAGACATCACGCTGTATCCTATGACCGGCAGGGCGTCGGGGAAGGTGGGGCGAAATCCGAGCCATTCCTGGTCGGGTCGCTCGGGCAGGTCGAACATTTCCTGACCCTTGCGTATCAGGTAATTGATATTTCGAGGATTTTTAGTTTCGTGGTAACCGGCAATTTCCACGGTGCCGACAATACGCAATCCCTCGTCCATGGGTGTGGCATAAAAACCGGCTTCGTTCCAGCTTACCGGACGATTTAACAGGGATTGCATACCCGCGTATTGCACATGGTAGCCGCGTTCGGTATCGAGCGGCAGGCGGTGCGCTCCGGTGCCCTCGATCTGGCGCGAAAATGCACCGGCGGCAATTACAACTCGGTCCGCGTCGAGACTTTCGCCATTGTCCAGAATGATTCGCACCGAGTCTTTTTCGTGTGCAACCGCAAGCGCGCGTTGTTTGACATAGCGCCCCTGGTTTTTCTGGAAGCAGTCTAAATAACTCGTCGTGAGCGACTGGGGATTGATCACCTGGCCGGCCTGATCGAACAACAGACCCCTGGCAAAGGATGACTTGATGCCGGGCTCGAGTTCGTGGATATCGCCCGTGTCGAGTTCGCTGAAGATAACGCCATTATCCCGGCGTAACTGGTTGGCCCGGCGTGCATTGTTAAATTCTCGTTCGGTTTTGTATATGTACATGCAACCCTGTTGCGACAGCAAATGCCGCGAGTCACTATACGCCAGCAGTGGATCGAGCCCCTCGTAAGTTTTACTTAACAGTTTGCCCAACAGTCTCGAGATACGCGCCACACGTGCGGGCGTGCAGTTGGCGAGAAAATGTATCAACCAGGGTAGATGCGTAAGGGCATACCTGATATCGACAGACAGTGGGCTGTCAGACGAAAACATCAATCTCGGCAGGCGTTTGAAAATAGAGGGGCTGTTTACCGGCACACAGCCGTAATCGGCAATAGTGCAGGCATTGCCGGAAGAAGTGCCGGAGCCCGGTTTGTCAGGGTCTATCAGGATCACCGAGAAGCCTTTCTTCTGCAGCCACAAAGCACAGCTCGTACCGACGATACCGGCGCCAACGACTGCAATAGTTTTGTTTTCGTTCATGGCCTGCTTCTTCTGTGCCAGGTTTTCCAGGTAATAGTATCCGTGATGATGCAGGCATTGTATCGCAGCCCGAGAATTTCTACCGCCGATCCCACCGTCATGCGCTGTTGGCGCAATATCAGGACCTCAATCGTTCGAATCTGTAGTCGATAGTGTATTGAAAGAATATCTTCCGGGCAAAAGTCACTTTTATTACGCTTAATTTCTCCTATAATCAAATTAAAAATTAATCCAGGCAATACTTATGCAGGGCTCATCGGCGAATATTGAATTTCGCAAGACCATAAATGGTCAATTTAAAGCATTAGCCGTCAAGTTAGCGCAAATGCCGGCGACGATAGAGGGCCCTGACCCAGTGTCGAGACTCTAAGTATGTCGATTATTCCCAGGGAATCTAGCATGCCTGAGCAATCACCAGGTTCCATACTAATTTGTCGATGACGATCCGGACATACTCGATTCGCTGAAGGATCTATTGGAGATGACTGTAGGATATCGGGTCGAAACCGCAGTCAGTTTCGATGAGGCGATGAGAAAATTAACGCACGTCAATCCGGATATCGCATTGATGGATATTCGTTTGGGATCTAGCGATGGCCTCGAACTGATTCCCGTGGTTAAACATCAGAGTCCAGATATCGATTGTATTATGATGAGCGCCCACCGTGATGTGGATTATGCCATTAAGGCGCTTCGATACGGCGCAAGCGACTATTTATTCAAACCTGTCGACTCGGACGACCTGATAAAAATTCTGGAAAGTTTAATTCACCAGCGTCGGATCAAGCTGGAAAAGGCTGATAAGGATCGACACATTAAAACGATACTGGATCAGTCATTGGGGCTCATTTTTCTATTAAGCCCGAAGGGGCTTTGCCTCGAAGCGAGTAGTGCGGCATTATCCTATAACGACCAGCGACAGGATCGAATTCTGGGAAAGCCTATCTGGGAAATTCCCTGGTTGCGGCATTCCAGAGCAGTGCAGAAAAAATTTCAGGAGGCGATAGCCAGGGTCGCAACCGGGGAGTCATTAAAATTCGAAGTTCAAATTGCAGATAACGAAGGCCACAAGTCATGGTTCGAGTTTTCTCTTAAAGCGGTTTATGAAGAAGGTGAGGAAGTCTCGCTGCTGCTCGCAGAGGGCCACAATCTGGCCGAACGCAAACAGGGAGAGCAGGAACTAAAACGCATGGCGCTTTATGATCCGTTGACGGATTTAGCCAACCGTACCCTGCTGTATGAACATCTGGGGAATGCGCTGGCTCATGCCAACAGATACCACGAGCAGTTTTCCGTGATTTATATCGATCTCGATAATTTCAAGACGATTAACGACACCCTGGGTCACGATACCGGCGATAAATTACTGGTCAATATTGCAACATGCTTTAAGGAATGTATGCGCGAAGAAGACGTTATCGCCCGTGTCGGCGGTGACGAATTCGTTGTTGTTCTCAAATCGGCATCCGATAAAGAAGCGACTCGGGTTGTCGTCGAACGACTGATGCATTCGGTGACCGAGATAGCGGTGAGGGAAGGTTATGGGAAAATTATCTCCGCGAGTTTAGGTATCTCTGTTTACCCAAACGATGGTGACGATGCCGACACCCTGTTACGCAATGCCGATACAGCCATGTATGCGGCTAAAAACCGGGGAAAGAATTGCTTCCATTATTATGACGACGAGTTATCTTCATCGAGGCCTTACCTTCATTTAGCATAATCGCGGGGCCGATTTACAAGCTTCATCAATAAACCCGAATAATCGGGCACGAAGCGGATCTCCAATCATAGCCTGCGGTTTTCCGGCCAGCGATGCACCGGGGTGTTGGTGCTGGCATTATGAAGATAGTCTCTTACCAGCGCAGCGGTATCCGAGTGTTCATGCCAGTGTCTCAATATCCACTTTGCACCGGTTTGCTCCGAGGCTATCCGGGCCTCGACGATGTCGAGCCAGCCACCCGAGTCGAGCACCCCTATCTGATCTAAGCCCTCGCGCGCGAGTGGTATTGCGTGAGACAGTAGCAGGCTTTTTAAACAGTCCCGACTGCCGTCAATCCAGTGTACCTGTGCCTGCATGCCCTCGCGGGCAGCCGCATAAAAATCTGCTTCCAGCGATGCGAATTCGAGACCGGTCAAGTCAGCGCCACAGTGTTTCAGCCCTTCGGTCAGGCCGACATGAAATGCCGTGTTGGCAATCGTGTCGACCAGTGTCGGCCCGGATGGTACGACGCGAAGTTCAAGCCGAAGGTGATAAGCTTTGTCGTTATCCTGGCCCAGGATGGGACGTACCCAGCGCCAGATCGTGCCATTGTGTAGTGAAAAATGGTGCAGGGATTCGACCGGCCGGTCTACCACCTCGGGTAATATCGGGCTGTAATAAAAGTTGTCTTCGAACAGGTCGAGCAGTGATTTAACGTAGCCTTTGCCGAAATGCACGCGTGGTACGATACCATCGCGAATTTCATCCGGGTTACGAGTGTCGACCGCCTGCTTGAAGATCGCGATGCGGGATTCCTGCCAGCAGCACCTTCCCAATACCAGCGGTGAATTAGACACCGCGCCCAATACCAGCATACTCGCCCAAAGCGCCGCGTTGTAGGTCGGCACCGCCTCGTCGAATGGAATCTGCATATGAATTTGCAACGAAGTGCCGAGCGCTTCGAGCATCACGTCGTTTTTGTCGATGACCAGGCGATCCTCCCCTTCAATATCCAGATGAACCGGTTTGCCACGCATACCGATTAATTGCCGACTGAGCAGGTCGTAGCGATGCTGCTCGGACATATACTCGTCGGATTCCAGGTGCGCCTGCTGCAGGCTGGGCAATACACCAAATAGCACGGTATTCGCATCGAAGCAATGCGCCGACTGTTCAACCTCGTGGTATAAATCGGCCAGGTCCCTGTCCATATGGCTTAACACCTCCGCATCGACGTCGAACGGATTGCCGTTGATTTCGAGGTTGAATTTCGCCAGTTCCATGGTGAACAGGGGATTGTCCGCCTTATCGAGAACCTGCTGGTTGATTTTGCAGGGCTGGCCCTGGGCATCGACCAGACACAGTTCAAGTTCGTAGCCCAGTTTTCGGCTGTGGTTGTCGAATGCCTGCTTCGCGAACAGCCCGCGCACGAATTCGGCTTCTTCGACCAGTCGATCATGGAAGCGGTCGTAATCCGCCTGGTCGAACTGTGTCTGGTTGATCTCCCCACCCATCGCAGGATTATAAGGTGCTATACATGGCTTGCCTACTCTCGAACTCATGCAAGACGCAGCTCTCGGTAGTTTTCGCTACACAGGCTGTTTATACTGCGCGCATTCTGTTGTTGATATGAACATGTCCGTAATCCTGAAAGTTTCCAGTCTGGTAAAACGCTTTGGTGCGTTGACCGCGGTTGATAATGTCAGTTTCGAAATCCATTCGGGGACCTGTTTTGGGCTGCTCGGGCCGAATGGTGCTGGAAAAACAACCACGATCGAATTGATGGAAGGCATCAAGACCCCGGACGAGGGTGAAATTCTTTATCTGGGTGAGCCGCTCGGACAGCAGTTTCGAAACGAAGCGGGCATCATGTTTCAAAATACCGCCTTGCAGGAATTCGTTACGGTGTACGAAATGCTGTTGCAGTTCAGTCGTTTTTATCCGCACGCAGCCGACATCGACCGACTCGTCGAACAGTACTCGTTACAGGATTTCTTGCACCGGGATACGCGTAAATTGTCGGGCGGGCAGAAACAACGCCTGTTGCTGGCGATGGCGCTGATCAACCAGCCCAAAATTCTGTTCCTCGACGAGCCGACTACCGGCCTCGACCCACAATCGCGCAGAAACCTGTGGGAGCGGGTTCGACAGATAAAGGCGCAGGGTGCGACGATATTACTGACTACGCATTATATGGAAGAAGCCTACCAGCTATGCAATGAAATCGCGATTATGGATCGCGGCAGCATCATCGCACACGGTGCACCCGATGCGCTGCTCGCGAAACACTTTAACGAAGTGGTGGTGCAACTGCCCGAGCAGGATGTGCCCAGCGTCCTGGGAGAAAAGGAATTTAACGCGACCTACCGAAACGATTGCGCCCACATTTTATCCGGCGACGTGAACAAAACGATCGAGCGCCTGTTGGACTATGATGTGCCGCTGGATCGCCTGCGCATTCGCGCCCGCGACCTCGAAGACCTTTTTCTCGAACTCACCGGCAAGGAGTTGCGCGCCTGATGTGGACCCGGATTTACGCACTGTTTGTCGCGCGTAACACCGAGTTTTTTCGTGACCGGGCGGCGCTCGCCTGGAGTGTTTTGCTGCCGGTTCTGATCGTGTTCGTTTTCGCCTACGCCTTTAGCGAAGAGAATCCGGATAAATTCAAGGTGGCGCTGGTATCCGCTGAGCAAACCAATGAAGGGATGGATCGATTTAAATCGACACGATATATCAGATTTATCGATATCGACGAAGTCCAAAGCAGCCTGCCCAAGGTCGAACGCCACCAGATCGATATGGTGTTTGATACCGATACCGGGCGCTACTGGATTAATCAAACCTCCCCCAATGGCTATATCGTCGAAAAACTGTTGATCGCGGCCTACGTGGATTCGGGGTATCCACTCGAACAGAACCTGGTACAGGGGGATGAAATACGATACGTCGACTGGGTCATTCCGGGCGTGATCTCGATGAATATCATGTGGGGCGCATTGTTCGGTATCGGCTACGTCATCGTACGCTACCGAAAAATGGGCGTACTCAAGCGCTTGCATGCGACCCCGGTATCGGCGGTCGAATTTCTCACCGCGCAAATTTTATCCAGGTTGTGGCTGCTACTGGTGGTTAATACTGCCATTTTCGCCGGTATGGATTATTTTGTCGATTTTCGCATGGATGGATCTTACCTCGATTTGTTTCTGGTGTTTGCGCTCGGGTGTATTAGTCTGATCTGCGTTGGTCTGGTCGTGGCCGCGCGCATATCGAGTGAAGAAGTGGCGAATGGATTGCTCAACCTGCTGAGCTGGCCGATGATGTTCCTTTCCGGTATCTGGTTTTCGCTCGAAGGCGCCAACCCCCTGATGCAGAAATTTGCCCTGATCCTGCCACTCACGCACCTCACCGAGGCCGCCCGCGAAATCATGATCGATGGTGCAGACCTGGCGCAGGTCGGCGATCATTTGCTGGTACTGGGACTGATGAGCGTGGTGTTGCTGCTCATTGGCGCAAAGATATTCCGCTGGGAGTAGCGATACCAGTCATCCAGTTATCGAATATCGAACAGATTAAAAGTGAAATTGAATAATCACCCGAGACCATCATTCTGGCCCCAGCTCCACAACTGTTCGAATAAATCAATAACCTTATAATTTTGGCATAAATAAATACTCGGGTTGATGCCAGCTATCTCGGGTGAAAGCGCTCAAAACACGCCGTGGATACTTCCTTGTAGGCTCATTCCGGGACGCCGGACCGTCTCATCCATGAGAAAATACGGTTTTGAGCCCCTCCCCCCGAGACAGCCTCACAATCTGGGTGTGACCACCGGAATATTATTACAGGACGTTGTGCGACATGGATGTCGCGCACGAGCCCCCATGGAGGGGACGGTCCGACGCATCGGCACGGCGTTCCTGTAATAGTATACCGGTGATTACGCCTCCCAGAGTTCAGTTACCGCTAACCATAGTTAATCTAAATTTAGGTTTCGCTGAGAATTACATAAGGTAATTTATTTTTCTTAAAAGTGATTTTCATCGAACGTTTCAATTATTCTGAACAGTAGTGACTCGGGGGCCGGAAATTATTGTTGAAGTAACCTGTGTTTCGGCCCGTCTATAGTACAATGCCGTGATGGCTAATCTTGGACAGTTTAATAC
>JBGMRM010000081.1:0-2144 GCA_048061415.1 Gammaproteobacteria bacterium
CTCCTGTTAAATACCGGGCCCTTTCAAGTCAAAAGAGAGCGTTCTTTTATATAAACAGACTCTTGCTGAATTTTCTTATTTAGCAGGCTTACACAGGCATACAGTGCTTTTAGGCTTGGCGTTTCAACGCCGGTCATTTCGCCAAGTTCTATGACAACACCGAGCATGCCGTCAATTTCAAGCGGCTTTCCCGCTTCGACATCCTGCAACATCGAAGTCTTATGCTTGCCGACGCTTTCGGCGCCTTCAATACGCCTTTCAATTGTCACCCGAAAAGTGGCGCCCAGGCGTTTGGCAATCTGTTGCGCTTCGGTCATCATAGTCACAGCGAGTTCACGGGTCAGCGGATACTGGCAAATATCAACCAGGGTAGAATGGCTCAGGGCGCTAATTGGATTAAACGTAAGATTGCCCCAGAGTTTTAGCCAGATTTCAGAACGGATGTCGGTTAATACGCGTGATTTAAAGCCGGCCTGGGTAAAAAGCTCTGACACCATTTTGAGGCGATCCGATTCACTGCAATCGAGTTCGCCTACCGGGAAGCGATCACCCTCGACGTGCTCGATCACGCCTGGTTTTGCAATCTTCGCTGCGGGATAGGCAATACAGCCAATAATTCGCTTCGGGTCTATATTGTTCGCGAGCACGCCGCCCGGATCGACAGTTTCCACAATGCGATTTTCATACTCGCCCCCATTGCCCTGAAAATACCACCACGGGATGCCATTTTGCAGGGCGACCATGACCGTTTCGGGACCAAACAAGGTTTTTAAATCATCGATAACGGGTGCAATCTGATGCGCTTTCAGGGCCAGCAATACGACATCCTGGGGCCCGCACTCGCTCATGTCGTTAGTCGCAAACACATTGCGAACACAGGTTTCCTGGTCATTTTGACGCAGGGTTAAGCCGTTTTCCTTTATCGCTGCGAGGTGTGGGCCACGAGCTATCAAAGAGACTTCGTGCCCCTGCTCAGCGATTCGAACGCCGAGGTAGCCACCGATTGCCCCGGCGCTAACAACACATGCTTTCATGGCATAAAACTCCGATATTTACCGTTACTGGCAACTCTTCTATCGATACTATTGATGTGGCCGAGGCGAATGCGGGCTAGGCGCCCAATCGTGCACCAACATTTAATCCACCTGAAGCAGCGTACTCCGAAGCCCCAATTTTACCTTCTCCTGCGCGCACCCGCTTAATTAAAATGCCACCCTGGTCACCGCTTGAAACGAGAATACCGTCATCGTTTATTTCAGCTACGACTCCTGCATCACCCGCTACACTGTCAATTCGTCGACTATCATAGATTTGCAGCGGCACACCATCGACGGTGGTCCAGGCGCCGGGTTGTGGGTTGGCCGCGCGGATGGTGTTGTAAATATCCTGGGCGGATTTATTCCAGTCGATCTCTACCTGCGCTTTACCAAACCAGGATTCATAGCTTCCCTCGTCGAGGTTTTGCGCTATTTTGGGGGCACTGCCCGACTTCACCAGATCGAGCGATTCAATCATCGCATCGACGCCCATTGGAAATAATTTATTGAAGTAGATATCACCCAGAGTCTCGTGGGGTCCTATATCGCACTCTTTTTGCATTAAAATCGGGCCTTCGTCGAGCCCTTCATCAGGCCAGAATATCGTTAGCCCGGTGCGCGCAGCGCCCATCGCGATCGGCCAGTTAATCGATGAGGGTCCACGGTGCATAGGTAATAACGAGGGATGATATTGAAAGGAGCCAAGCCTCGGGGCATCCAGCACAGGCCCGGGTACCAACAACAAAACGTAAGCCATAATGCAGATATCTGCATCGAAGGATTGCATCAACTCGAGTGATTCGGGCGTTTTCCATGAGGCGGGCTGGTGAACCGGCAGGCCCTTTTCCAGAGCAAGTTCCTTCACTGGATCTAGCGGTTTGCTTTCCTTATCGGGTGCGGTGCAAACTGCGACAATATTTTCACCACGCTCGAGCAGGCGCTCAAGAACCTCTTTGCCAAATACCTGTTGCCCATGAACTACTATACGCATATCTATACCTTTTATTTATTGTCGCTATACCGCACCTGATTCTCTGATTTCGGCTATTTCATCCGCGCTATATTCCAGCACCTCTGCGAGGATCTCGTCGGTGTGCTCACCCAGCA
>JBGMRM010000081.1:2244-6974 GCA_048061415.1 Gammaproteobacteria bacterium
TCCGCGCTATATTCCAGCACCTCTGCGAGGATCTCGTCGGTGTGCTCACCCAGCAATGGCGACCGTGTCACTTCGACCTCAGTGTCTGAAAACTTGATCGGACACCCGACGGTCAAATACTTACCGCGTTGTGGGTGCTCCACTTCTACAATCGTGCCGGTTTCACGCAATGAAGGTTCCTGGGCAATTTCTTTCATTGAGAGAATCGGGCCAACCGGAATATCGAGCGGGTTACATATGTCCATTACTTCGAATTTGTTTTTTGTCATGGTCCAGGCTTCGATTGCACCAAATACTTCGTTAAGCCGGGTTAAACGGACTGGCGGTGTTGCATAATCCGGGTCTTCCTTCCATTCCGGTTTACCGATGACGTCGCAGATTTTCGGCCAGGCCGCAGCCTGGGTGATAAAGTAGGTATATGCATCAGGATCATTTTCCCAGCCCCTGCACTTGAGGATTCGACCAGGTTGGCCGCCCCCGGAGTCATTCGCAGCACGTGGCGTCGCATCGCCAAACTCGATGCCTTCACCGTGTTGCGAATATTCCATGAGCGGGCCGTGTTGTAGTCGTTGTTGATCGCGCAACTTGACCCGGCACAAATTCAGCACTCCATCCTGCATTGGTGCGAGAACGCGTTGACCACGTCCTGTTTTTTCACGTTGCAACAGGGCAGCCGTGATACCCAGTGCCAGGTTCAAACCAGTTCCTGAATCACCAATCTGGGCGCCAGTTACCATCGGTACATCGTCGCGAAAGCCAGTAGTTGACGCTGCTCCACCAGCGCACTGTGCAACGTTTTCATACACCTTACAGTCTTCGTATGGCCCTGGTCCAAATCCTTTTATCGAGGCCATGATCATTCGAGGGTTCAGCTCCTGTATACGCTCCCAGCCAAAGCCCATTCGATCGAGCGCACCCGGTGCAAAATTTTCTACCAGCACATCGCACTTTTTAACCAGGCGTTCCAGCACCTGCTTGCCGGTTTCATGTTTGGAATTGAGTGTTAGCGAGCGTTTATTGTGGTTGAGCATGGTAAAGTAGAGGCTGTCAGCTCCCTCCACATCGACCAATTGTTTTCGCGTGGCATCGCCCACACCCGGGCGCTCTACCTTGATTACATCCGCGCCCAGCCAGGCTAATAATTGTGTACAGGTAGGTCCAGACTGGACGTGTGTAAAGTCCAGTATTCTGAATCCATCGAGTGCTTTGGACATTATTTACCTCTGTCAGATTGTCTATGCTTGGATGAAAAATCGCCTTTTGTGCCTGCACAGTGACGATTTAACACCAGTTTAATACCCTGCTTATCCATTACTTATACATTGTCTGCGCCTTGGTGCCCGGTGCGTATTCGTTCGGATCTACCCAGACATTCACTACCGCGCATTTGCCGGTTTTTGCAATGGCTTCACGCGCTCGTTGCAGTGCCGGCTGAATTTCTTTGGCTTCGTGTACCTCTTCGCCATAACCACCGATCATTTCCCCGAATTTGGAAAAAGGCACGTCGCCAAGCTTGTTACCGATATCACCGCGCTCCTGCCCATACTTGGCAAGCTGGCCATAGCGGATTTGATTCATTGCCGAATTATTGCCAATAACGGCCAGGTAAGGCGCACCAAAGCGCTGGGCGGTTTCCATATCGAATGAAGTCATGCCAAATGCGCCGTCTCCATAGAGACAGATGACTTCCTTGTCCGGGTGCGCGAGTTTGGCAGCCATCGAAAACCCGGTTCCTACTCCGAGCGAACCGAGTGCGCCAGGGTCCATCCACTGACCTGGATTACGGGGGCGAACCGCCTGTGCCGATATAGTGACAATATCGCCACCATCGCCGATGTAAATGGTATCTTCCCCCAGAAATTCGTTAATTTCATAGGCGAGCCTGTAGGGGTGTATCGGACTTTGGTCGGTGGTGAACATCGGCATCAATTTTTCCAGCTTGGTCGCTTCGATATCACGTAGCTCAGCCATCCATTTCTGACGGTCCTTGCGCGCAGACTGGTCGATACGACCCGTTGCTGCCTGCTCTACTGCCGCTAAAATTGAACCGGGATCGCCGGCCAGACCCAGGCTGATACTACGGTTCTTGCCGACCGTCGCATAACTTTGATCAATTTGCACCAGGGTGGCGTCTTTGGAAATTCGCTTGCCATATCCCATGCGGAAGTCAAAAGGCGTTCCTACGATCAATATTACATCGGCGTTCTTGAATGCATCGCTGCGAGTACGATCAAAATGGTGGGGATCGCCCTGCGGCAACATACCCCGGCTCGCGCCATTCATATAAGCTGGAATATCGAGCGCCCGAATAAAGCTGATAGCCGCTTCATGGCCCTGCGACATCCATACCTGCTGACCCAACAGTACCGCCGGTCGTTTGGCTTTTACCAATATATCGGCCAGCTTTTCTATATCCGCCGGGTCACCGACCGATTTAACCGAAGCACGGTAAGAACCCGGCTCCGGAATAACCGCCGTTTCAATGGGGATTTCCCGATCCAGTATATCTCGTGGGATCTCCAGGTAAGAAGGACCATAGACGCCATTGAAGCATTCGCGGGCTGCCATTGACACCATATCTGCAACGCGTTCAGTCGAAAATACCCCCGATGCGAATTTAGTAATTGGCGTCATCATCGCGACGTGAGGCAGGTCCTGCAGAGAGCCCATCTTATGTTGAGCCAGCGAACTCTGTCCGCCGATATGCAGAATTGGACTCTCGGAGCGAAAAGCGGTCGCAATACCGGTGACCGCATTAGTGCATCCGGGGCCAGCGGTTGTGACCACGCAACCCAACTTACCCGTCTGGCGTGCATAGCCATCTGCCGCGTGAGCCGCGGTCTGCTCATGGCGTACATCGACTATGCGAATGCCTTCATCGAGACAACCATCATAAATATCGATGATATGGCCGCCACATAGTGTGAATATGGTATCTACACCCTCGGTCTTGAGCGCCTTCGCAACGAGATGACCACCAGATATAACCGATCCATCCTTGTTTTTTTGTTGCAATGTATCGCTTGCCGTATCCGACACTACCTTACTCGCTGTCGCTGTTGCCATTATTCACCTCGAAAATTTCTCAGCCCGGTTAATCACCATTAATCGTTCTACGGTGGCTGGCTGCCGTAGATCCGGTTTAGCAAACTTAAATAGTCTTCATCAATCTAAATAATCGACATATTTTTCGACATGCCTGGCCAGTTCGAGCGCATGGTCCCTGACCAGCTGTTCGACATGATAAGGATCGCGTTCTTCGATCGCTTCGATGATGCGTATATGATCCATCACCGAACGCGATACCCGATCTCGCTCCTTTATGGTCGTAGTTCGAATCGCGCGCATATGAAAAAACAATTGATCTGACATCTGGGTTATCAACGGCGACTTCCCCAGCCTGATAATGGTCTGATGAAACTCTATATTTGTTTCAGAATACTCATCTATATGCGCGCGGGCTTCCTCGCTATCATCGAAGGTCGCGAAGTTCGTACGCAAGCTCGCAATTTCGGCATCGCTCGAGCGCGTGGTCGCGAGCCTTGCCGCCATACTTTCTAATGCCGCCCAGACATCGATCATATCCAGGACTTCTTCTTTGGTTTTGCGGACTACAAAGGCGCCTCTGCGGGCAATATTTTGTACAAGACCTTCCTGCTCGAGACGCGATATCGCTTCCCGGACCGGTGTCCGGCTTACCCCGAGCTTCTCACCGAGTGCGCGTTCATCCAGGCGGCGCAAGTCCCGACCAGAGTAGATATCCATATGGCCGATAATTTCCTTAAGGGCTTCATACACCTGTGTTTTGAGTGCCTTGGCCGGTTCCAGTGGTGCGATATTGAGTGCCTTCATGTCAGTCTCTGCACGCAAATATCATGCGGCCTGCATTTTGCGTAACTTTGCATATGCCATCTTAAACACCGGCAGGAATAAAAGCAGAATCGCGACGACGGAGATTGGGCCTGCGTATGTGCGATTAAAGAAAATGGCGAAAGATCCATCACTAATGATTAACGACTGTCGTAAAGAAGGTTCTGCCAGCGGTCCTAACACGATTGCCAATACCGCGGGTGCAAGTGGGTAATCGAGCTTGCGCATCAAATAGCCGACGATACCGAATGACAACATCAGCCAGACGTCAAACATGTTTTGCGTCGGCGCATACCCACCGATCAAACATAAAATGAGAATGATTGGCGCCAGGATGGTAAACGGGGTTTTCAGAATTTTGATAAAGGCCGGTATAAAAGCCACATTAATCAAAAGCGCAAACAAGTTGGCAGCGTATAACGATGCGATCAAACCCCAGACGAAATCACTATTATCGACGAACATTCTGGGACCTGGCTCCAGGCCCCAAATGACCATGCCGCCCAGTAATATAGCCGTGGTGGGCGAACCGGGAATGCCCAGGGTTAACATCGGTAGCATCGAGCCTGTGCTCGCCGCGTTATTGGCGGCCTCGGGAGCACAAACGCCTTCTATCGCACCCTTGCCAAATTTCTCGGGCTCTTTGGAAATCTGCTTTGCTATGCCATAAGCCATAAGCGAACCTGGAGTAGCACCTGCTGCCGGTAGAATACCGACGAAATATCCCAAAAAAGATCCCATGACCGTGGATTTCCAGGTCAAAAGCAGTTCACGTAAATTGGCCAGGGTCCGTTTTATCGTGACATTGGCATCGGAAAGCATACTCTTGCCACCACCCATACGATACTCTTCTATCGTCC
>JBGMRM010000082.1:0-6830 GCA_048061415.1 Gammaproteobacteria bacterium
GGTCTATGGCGCCGGTTACCTGTCGATGGGTGGTGATGAAGAAGTCGGACGCATCGTTTCGGTGGCGCCAGTCGAGGATAAGCATGTTCTGGACCTCGGTTGTGGGCTCGGGGGCGCGGCCGTTTGCCTGGCGAGGAAACATGGTGTGAAACGGGTGCAGGGAGTCGATATAGATGCCGAGCTGCTGGCCCGCGCGCGCGACCTGGTCAGGCAGTCAGGCCTGGAAGACCGTATTAGCCTATCCCATATCGAACCGGGCGCCCTGCCATTCGAAAGCGCCTGTTTTGACCTGGTTTATGTCACTGCGGTGACCTGTCATGTACCGCAATTAGCGCCTTTCCTGCGCGAAATAGAGCGGGTTTTGCGTCCCGGTGGATATCTCGTCGGTGGCGAATGGTTTAAGGCCAGCGATAATGCCGCCTTCGTGCAATGGGATAACATGCTGCGCGAAAGAGGGTTGAATTTTTATTTTGTTGCGCGTGACAGTTTTAAGCAGTCACTCACCAACAGTGGTTTCATCGAAATATCGATGCTGGACCGAACGCAGGCCACCACCGACAACGCACGCCATTGCTTGACCCGGGTCGAAATTGAATTGCAGGAACAGATGCTCGAAACGATGGGTGAATCGGGATATGCCGGTTTCAGGGCATGGGCCGAGTCCCGCCTGATCGGCCTCGCCGAAGGTGGCATGCACTACGGGCATTTCTGCGCGATGAAGCGGCAATGAGGTTAAATGGGTGTTGTTGTTCGAGGCAGCCTACTATATAGGCGTAACCACCGGGGTACTTTTACAGGAACGCTGTAAACCATCCATGGGCGCTCTCACGCGACATCCATGTCGCGCAAGGCCCTGTAAAAGTACCCCGGTGGTTACGCTACCCAGAGTTCCGT
Organism: Gammaproteobacteria bacterium; assembly: GCA_048061415.1. Taxonomy (GTDB): domain Bacteria; phylum Pseudomonadota; class Gammaproteobacteria. The sequence goes on from JBGMRM010000082.1 coordinate 895, forward strand.
TACCGTTAACCAATGTTCACCGAAACAACATTACAATGGGCAAGGGTTGTTCCAGACAACCCTATTGCATTTCCACCGTCCATGGCGGTCATTCCGGCTCGGAGGCTGGAATGACCGGGTTATTTGTCTGCCTCAGGTCTGGCACTTCGGGCAATAGTAACTCGAGCGTTGCCCCTGAACTACCTGCCTGATGGCCGCGCCGCAGGAGCGGCAGGGTTCTTTAACCCCGTAAACCCGTAATGAATGCCTGAAATAGCCCGGTTTGCCATCGGCCTGGCTAAAGTCCTGGAGCGTGGTGCCGCCCTTTTCGATTGCGGCGTTAAGCGTATCCCTGATCGCCTCAATCAGGGTTGCGAGGCGTTTTTTGCTGATCCCACCGGCCTGGCGCGTGGGATTGATGCCGGCGCTGAACAGGGCTTCGCAGGCATAGATATTACCGATGCCGGTGACGATTCGACTGTTCATGATGACCGACTTTATTGCGGCGCTTTTATGCTTGCAGGCTGCATGTAGATAGTCTGCGTTGAAGTCTCGCGACAGCGGCTCAGGACCGAGGCTGATCAATAGTCGGTGCTGGAGCGGATCGGCATCGGTATAGAGCAGCGCGCCAAACCGTCTTGGGTCACGGAACTTGAGCGCCAGCCCGGAGCCCAGTTGTAGCTCGATATGCTCGTGTTTTTCGGGGGCTGTACCTGTCGGTAGTATGCGCATGCTGCCCGACATACCCAGATGCCAGATCAGCGTACCGCGATCGAGTTGCATCAAAATGTATTTACCACGCCGTGATACTGCTTCGATCATACGCCCCTTTGTTTCGGTGGCTTCCTTTGGCACCGGCCAGCGCAGACGATGCTCGCGTATGAGCACACGCTTTATTTTCTGGCCACAAACATGCGGTGCGATACCGCGCATCGTGGTTTCTACTTCGGGTAGCTCAGGCACGGCTATGCGGGGGCTTATTCAGGATATTTTTCAAGAAATACCCAGCCGAAGGCGATGCCAGCCATCCAGTTAGTGGTATCGGTTACCAGCGGACTGTCTTCGACCACCGAGTCTTTGAGACTGTCGTAGCGTACAAACCCGCCGAGCCAGTAGGCGCCGAAGCGTTTGCTATAGGTAAAGTCTGCACGAATTCCGCTATACCCGGCCTCGGCCTGGTAGGCCGGGCGGGCGGGCAGCGCATCGGCGGCATCGACCGAATAGTAATAATCGTGGTATCGCTTGCTGGCATATAGCGGGCCTGCGGCAAAGCGCAATTTCCATTCGTTCTTGTTACGCGATGGTAAACGCCAGGCCAGGCGCGGGTGAAGTACGCGCCCTATGTTTTGCGGGCTGCTCTCGATGGTAAGCGCTAATCTTAAGGGTAATTCGAACCACAGCGAGTCGCGTTCACCCTGGCGGATGCGGTATTCCAGCGAGGGTCCGATTTCGACATTTGCTTTGAGTTGAGCCATGCCCACGCGCTCTGGGTTATCGTCGTCGACCGGCAGTGAGCCGTTGCCGCTGATCGACAGTACCAGGTTTTCGGAATCGAAAAGACGACCTTCAACGCCCTCATCGATGCGTAGCCAGTCACCGCGGTATTTGATATAGGGGACGGGCAATAAATAACCGGTCGAGTGCGCCGACCCGCGATAATGCGGCGCACTGAGTGACAGGAGTGATACCCCGAGTTCGAATTTTGGCAATTCATGCTGACCCGCCAGCACGTTGGTGGTGACCAGCATAAAAAGTAACAGACCGATTCTGGGAGTCATTCCTGCGCAACCGCCAGTAATCCATAAAACCGGCTTTCGGCGAAATGATATTGCAGGCCGAGGTCGGGACGCGCGATAACGATTTCGGGCGAGATAGACATCAGGAAGAATTCTATCTCGCTGCCATCTTCAAGCGCGGCGGTTATTTTTCGTATTGGAGTATTCGATTTTTGATAGGGCTTGATGCTCGAAGCCTCCAGCGTTTGCCAGTTATTGACCAGGCTGTTGATTCGATCTGGGGTGAATGCTCCGCCATCCTCCTGCCAGCTTCCGTTGCTGCTTTTGCTCAGGCTGAATTTCCCCAGGTTGAGATTCCCCAGTGCCAGGGAGCGCGGCAACAGGCGTCGGTCGACGAGTCCCGGCAATCCCGGGGTAAAAAAGCTCAGGTGGATGTCAGGAATCAGATAGATGGTCGGCCCGGTCATCACGTAGCGGCGGTTACCGATATTATTGGTGGCGCCAAACAGGAAGCGCGTATCGTTTAAAGTCAAAATTGCCTTGGGAAACTGTAGCCCCACAGTCGCCAGGTCTATCTCGTCGGCGGGCAGGCTGGACTCGAATTCAGTCTTGGCGATACTCAGCAGCCGCTCCATCGTGATATTGTTGGCAGGCCACTCGATCGGGGATTCAAAATACCATTGCGTCGAAGTCCTCCTCAGCATGAATGACTGATCCGCGGTCTGGATTGCAATGCGTTTTATATCCTGGGGTTTGAGACTGCTAATCGTATCTTTGGTCTGGAATCCGGTCTGTACTTCGTAGCGATTGCCGATATAGGTAAGCAGGATAATCAGCATGATCAACAGGAAGTTGATGAGCCAGCGTTTGGAGATCATTCCAGCCATATTTCCGGCGTTTAGAGTTTGCGGCGCCTGAGCCAGATGCGCAACCCGGTGCCTGTTAGTAACAGGGGTATCACCAGTAGAAAGCTGAGGCTGATTACAATTTGCTGTGTCTGTGATAATACCAGACGCGTGTCAGGCGCGGGGCGCGGGCTGATCGAGATCAGATTATCGTCGCGGCTGAGCCAGTTGATCATATTGAGTCCCAGTTCGAGGTTACTGCCGTTACCCAGGTAGCGATTGGAGAGAAAATCCGCATCGCCGATCACCGCGACACGTTGTTCTAACTGGCTGCCATCGTCTTGCTGGAGACTGCGCGACAGCGTAATCCCGATATCGAGCGGCCCATTAGTCTCATCGGGGTTATCGCCGTTGAAAACCTCTCCCGCAATGCTTCCGGTTTCGCTCCAGCTGTTATCGCCGCTACGCAAAATGGCGCGTTTCTCCCAGGTTTCATCGTCTCCTGCATATTCTATAGCCTGTGCCTGCGGGAATAATGACAGGCTCCGTATCTGTTGCGTGATCGGGTGGCGCGGGTATTCGGCAACGAGTGCGAAATCGACCCGGTTTAAGCCGAACAACTGGCTATTGGGGTCGACGATCACGCCCGGCAGAAAATCGATTGCCAGCTTATTTGCAAGCCGTTCCAGGCCATCGGTGGTCTGATCCGGGTCTGCGAACCACAGCAAATTGCCGCCGCGTTCGAGATAGTCCTGCAGCAGGTCGGATTCCCCGACCAGTAGCGGCACCAGCGGACTGGCGATGATCAGTACGTCGGTATTTTCCGGGATACTGTTGGTTTGGGCAAGCGTCAGGTTTTCGACGGTAAAGCCCTTGCCAGCTAACTGGGTGGCAAACAGGCTGTAGTCGTCGTTAGCCTCACGATAAGGGTTTCGCTCGCCATGACCCTGCAGGAACACCAGCCAACGCTCACCCTGGCGCATCAGGCGCTGGATCGCATTGGTAATATTCGACTCTGTCACCTGGCTGACTTTTTCGCTACGCCCCTGGTATTCGATCAGGGTTTCACCATCCAGACGAATATCGTACTGGCGCAACAGGTCGGGTGTTAAATCGGGGTTGAGGCTGCGAAACCGTATGCGTGGCTGGCGGTCCTGGTAACGCCTGAACAGGCGTTCCAGCAAGTCCCGATTCTCATTCAGCGGCGAAATAAACAGGGTTATTTCGAGCGGGTCCTGCAGCGACTCGACCAGGCGTATGCTTTCCTGCGACAGGCTGTTACGCTCGTTCGCGCTCAGATCTATCGATACGGAATATAGCTTGCTTAGCCACGCGAGCAAGCCCAGCGCGAAGAGGAATAACAGGATAAACAGGCCCGACTGCAGGCGTATTTGCCAGCGGATACGGGCATCGATAATCACAGCAGGCGCTCCCGGTCGAGCTGGCGAACCGTCAGCACCAGGAAGGCGGTGATGATCAGCAGGTAATAGGCGAGATCGCTGGTATCGAACACGCCTTCCATCATATTCTGGTAGTGTTGCAATAGCGAAAGATAGCTGAGCACACTCTGACCACCGTTTATCGATTCGCCGACCCAGTCGATGATCCAGAGCATCAGTAGTGCGCCAAAGGTCGCCACAGCGGCGATCGTCTGGTTTTCAGTCAGGCTGGACAGGTACAGACCGATGGCGGCAAAGGAGCCGAGCAGTAACAGCATCGCGAGGAAAATTGAGAATAATTTCCCCAGGTCAAGTTCGGTGCCGGCGTACAACGACAGCGGCATCAGCATCATCAGGCTGACAAGAATAAGAATGAACAGAGACAGCCCGAGAAACTTACCCAGCACAATTTCGCTCATGCTTAACGGCGACGAAATGAGCAGTGTCAGCGTGCGATTACGCTTTTCCTCGGCTATCGTGCGCATGGTCACCAGTGGCATGATCATCAGCAGGATGATCGCGGCAAGCTGGAACAGCGGCGCGACCACGATATCGGTCACACCCGGCGTGTTTTGCAGGTATATTAACTGGGGTTGCAACAGGAAAAAATTGTCTATCTGCACGAGAAACATATAGCCGAGCAGGATCTGAACTACCGCGAGGATTATCCATGCCAGCGGGGACAGGAACATCGACCTGAGTTCATACCGGGCAATCGTCAGAATCATCAATTGTCTGCCTCCTGCTCATGTGTCAGCTCGATAAACAGGTCTTCGAGAGACCTTTGCTCGGGCACCAGTTCGTACAGGCCCCACTGTTGATCGACCGACTGTTGTACGATGGATTCGGCCGGCGATTCGCCACTATAAAAAAATCGAAAATGGTGGCTATCGACCAATTCGACCGCATCGATCTGTTCAATCTGGCGCAGGCTTTCGATCTTCGGCGGTTGTTTCAGGGCTATCGTGATGCTGCGTTCATTACTCTGGTTGAGGGCCTCGATCGGAGCATTGTAAATCAGTTTTCCCGACCGAATAATTTGTACGCGGTCACAGGTAGCCTGTACTTCGGAGAGGATATGGGTAGACAGGATAACGCTACGATCATGCCCCATGTTTTTGATCAATTTGCGGATTTCACGGATTTGAATGGGATCCAGGCCTATGGTTGGCTCATCCAGAATCACCACCGGGGGATTGTGGATGATCGCCTGCGCTATGCCGACACGTTGCTGGAAGCCTTTCGACAGATTGCCGATGAGTCGATGGCCAACCTCGCTGAGACCGCAGTCGTGCTTTACCTCCTCGAGCGCCTCGGCAATGGCGGATTTTTTCAGGCGGCGCAATTGTGCACAATACTTAAGATATTCGTCGACGCTGGCTTCCTGATAGATCGGTGGATGCTCCGGCAGGTAGCCGATAATCTGTTTGGCCGCGCGCGGCGATTCGATAATATCGAAGCCACCGATACTGACCTGGCCTTCACTCGGCGCCAGGTTACCGCTGATAATCTGCATCGTGGTCGATTTTCCGGCGCCATTAGGTCCGAGAAAACCGAGTACTTCGCCGGGATTCAAAGTGAAGCTGAGGTCATCGATAGCGCAATTATTTTGATAATAACGAGACAGATTTTCAACTTTGATTAAAGCCGTCGGTTCCATATCCTGATCTAGGTTAAGAGGCCAGCTAATGATACTTATAATTTGGCTACATAAAAGGCGGGGATGATAATTAAAACAGGTATCAGCGTCTCTTTTGGGGTGAGAGCGGCCGAAACGAAGGCACAAAAAAACCGGCAATTGCCGGCTTTTGTGTTATCACCGTGGGTGACCTACTTGATCTTGGCTTCCCTGTATTCGACGTGCTTGCGGACCACTGGGTCATATTTTTTAAACACCAGTTTATCCGGCGTGTTTTTTTTGTTTTTATCGGTAGTGT
>JBGMRM010000083.1:0-6794 GCA_048061415.1 Gammaproteobacteria bacterium
AGGTGCGACGCGGTGAAATTCACGCGGTACTGGGCGAGAACGGCGCGGGTAAGAGCACCCTGATGAAAATGATTTATGGCGTGTCGATACCCGACGCCGGGACAATGACGTGGGAAGGTGAGCTGGTACACGTGGAGAACCCGGCGCATGCACGAAGCCTCGGAATCGGTATGGTGTTTCAGCACTTTTCGCTGTTCGAAACACTCACCGTGGTCGAAAATGTCGCGCTGGCGCTACCCGACAACCCTGATTTAAAAGACCTGGCCGATCAAATTACCGAAGTGTCGAATAAATACGGGCTGCCGGTAGACCCCCAGCGGCTGGTGCACGCCCTGTCGGTGGGCGAGCGTCAACGTGTCGAGATCATTCGCTGTCTGTTACAGAATCCAAAACTGTTAATTATGGACGAGCCCACGTCGGTGCTTACCCCGCAGGCAGTACGCAAGTTATTCGATACGCTGCGGCAACTCGCCGCCGAAGGTTGTAGCATCCTCTACATCAGCCACAAGCTCGACGAAATCCAGGAACTGTGCCACGTCGCGACGGTGCTGCGCAACGGCAAGGTCACCGGTGAGTGTATCCCATCCGAAGAGACGCCTAAATCGATGGCGAGCCTGATGATCGGTAAGGAACTTCCGGTTTGCGAACACGAAGTTCCGAGCGAACTCGGCGAGGTACGTTTGCGCCTTAATGGTTTAACCGTCGAGTCGGACGATCCGTTTGGCACCACTTTGCGGAATATCGACCTGGAAGTTAACTCGGGTGAGATTTTTGGCATCGCCGGTGTGTCGGGTAATGGCCAGCAGGAATTACTCTACGCCCTGTCCGGTGAGGAGCCGTTAAGCCAAAACGAGTTGATCGTTATTTGTGGTGAAGCAGCCGGGAAAAAATCGCCCGATGCCAGACGCGTTCTCGGTATGGGTTTTGTGCCGGAAGAGCGCCTCGGACGTGGCGCGGTGCCGCGTATGTCGCTCGCGGAAAATACGCTGCTCACCGCGCACGGCAAAGGAATGCTGAAGAAAGGTATGATTCAGTTCAAACAAATGAATGACTTTGCGAAGCGTTGCATCGAAAAATTCGACGTTAAATGTGGTGGTGAAAAAGCCGCGGCTAATTCCCTGTCGGGAGGTAATTTGCAGAAATTTATCATGGGTCGTGAAATATTACAGACGCCCAAATTACTCGTGGCGTCGCAGCCAACCTGGGGAGTCGATGTAGGCGCGGCCGCCTTTATCCGCCAGGAGCTGATCGACCTGCGTAACAACGGTGCGGCAATCCTGGTGATCTCCGAAGAACTGGAAGAACTGTTTGAGATTTCGGATCGAATTGCGGTCATTGCTAACGGTAAGCTGTCGCCCTCGAAGAAGCTTGCCGATACCAATATCGACGAAATTGGTGTATGGATGAGCGGTATGTGGACTGGCGCCGAAAATACCGGGGTACCGGCAACAGAGGTGCAATCCAATGCTTAGACTTGAACGACGCGCCGAAGCTTCGGAACTAATGGCCTATGCATCGCCGGTGATAGCGATTGTGCTGATGCTGATCGGCGGCCTGATGTTATTTTCTGCGCTCGGCAAGGATCCCATCGAGGGTTTTCGAATCTTTTTTATCAGCCCCGTGAGCGATATTTACGGGGTATCGGAATTATTATTGAAAGCCACCCCGTTGATGCTGGTTTCGATAGGCCTGGCTATAGGCTTTCGCGCCAATGTCTGGAATATCGGGGCCGAAGGGCAATTCATCATGGGCGGCGTCGCCGCGAGTGCAGTCGCTTTATATTTCTACGAATCCCAGGGCGTGTATATCCTGATCCTGATGGTTTTTGCCGGATGTATCGGCGGCATGTTATGGGCAGCGATTCCCGCGTATTTAAAAACGCGCTTCAATACCAATGAAATTCTTGTTTCGCTGATGCTGGTATACGTCGCACAGTTGATGGTTTCCTGGCTGGTACACGGACCGATGATGGACCCGGATGGTTTTAATTTCCCGCAGTCGCGAATGTTCGAAGATTCGGCGTTACTTCCGATGTTGATCGAAGGTACGCGGCTTAATGCTGCCTTCCTGTTTGCGCTGTCGGCGCTGGTGGTCGGCTATATTTTCATGTACCGCAGTTTCTTCGGTTTCCAGATGCAGGTGGCTGGATTTGCTAAAAATGCTGCGCGCTACGCCGGGTTTTCCGCCAAACGCGTGGTCTGGATCGGTCTTTTGAGCGGCGGAGGTTTGGCAGGACTGGCCGGGATGTCGGAAGTGTCCGGTCCGATGGGTCAGATCACCGTAAATGTATCCAACGATTATGGATTTGCGGCGATCATCGTCGCCTTTGTCGCGAGACTGAATCCGATAGGCGTCTTTTTTGCGAGCCTGTTGATGGCCCTGCTTTATCTCGGCGGCGAACAGGCGCAACAATACATGAACCTGCCATCTTCGATTTCGAACGTATTTCAGGGCATGCTGCTGATGTTCCTGCTGGGTTCGGATGTATTCATTAACTACCGTATAAAATGGAAGCAAGGCTGATGTCTATTCTTGAATCGATACTGTTTGCCACGATCGTTGCCGGAACGCCGCTGATCATTGTGGCCCTGGGTCAGCTCATCGCGGAAAAATCCGGAGTGCTTAACCTCGGCGCCGAAGGCATGATGGCGATGGGCGCGATCGCAGGATTTGCGATCACCTTTCATACCGGTAATCCCTGGCTCGGTGTGCTGGCAGGCATGGTCGCCGGCGCCGTGATGTCGTTGCTGTTTGCTATCGTGGTGCTGACCCTGATGGGTAATCAGGTCGCAACCGGACTGGCGCTGTCGATATTTGGCGTTGGACTGTCGGCATTTGTCGGCAAGCCATACGAATCGGAAATTCTCGAAACGGTACCTCCCTTAGCTATACCGCTACTCTCGGATATTCCGCTCATAGGCGGGCCGTTTTTTAACCAGCAGTTACTGGTATATTTTTCCTGGGCATTGGTTGGCGGGATCGTCTGGTTCCTATACAAAAGCCGTCCGGGCTTACTGCTACGCGCCGTGGGCGAATCGCCATCGTCGGCGCATTCGATCGGCTATCACGTGATCGGGGTTCGTTATATGGCAACACTGTTTGGCGGCGCCATGGCGGGTATAGGCGGGGCATTCCTGTCGGTATTTTATACGCCACTGTGGGTCGAAGGCATGGTCGCGGGGCGCGGCTGGATTGCGATCGCGCTGGTGGTATTTGCGACCTGGCGCCCGTTTCGCGTACTGCTGGGTGCATATTTATTTGGCGGCGTGATGGTTGCGCAATTTTTTGTACAGGGCTCTGGAATAGATATCAACATTCCATCCCAGTTTTTGTCGTCGTTGCCTTATGTGGTAACGATTGTAGTGCTGGTGATCATTTCTCGTGATCAAAATACCGTGCGGCTGAATGCACCAGTTTCGCTTGGCCAACCCTATCGCCCAGATGCATAGAAGGGTCGGAATGTCGGACAGATAACTGGAATTGTCCAATGGTTCAGCAGGGGTTAACAGGATATCTATCATGATTCCCCTGCTCAAACTTTCTTTAATAATGAATCCCAGGAGGATTGAAAAATGGCAATAAGAAACAAAATTTTTAGAAAACTGGCAACCACGACGCTGGTGGTCGTGGCGAGCCTGCTGGGCGCCACATCGATGGCGGCCAAGCATAACAACGTCGGTTTTGTCTATGTGAGCCCAATCGGCGACGCCGGGTGGACTTATCAGCACGACCTCGGTCGCTTACAGCTCGAGCGTGAAACCGGAGTAACCACCAGCTATGTCGAAAATGTAGCCGAAGGCGCTGACGCCGAGCGTGTCATACGCGAGATGGCCAAACGCGGTGACAAGGTAATTTTTGCCACCAGCTTCGGTTATATGAATTACATGTTGAAGGTATCGAAGCAATTCCCCAAAACCGCGTTTCTGCACGCCACCGGTTATAAGATGGGCAAGAACATGGGTATTTACAATGCCCGGTTTTACGAAGGTCGCTACCTGACCGGCGTCATCGCGGGTGAAATGACCAAGACCAATGTGCTGGGTTACGTCGCAGCGTTTCCCATCCCCGAAGTATTGCAGGGAATCAACGCCTTTATCAAAGGTGCCCGCAGTGTGAACCCGAAGGCCGAACTACGCGTGATTTGGGTTAATTCCTGGTACGACCCCGGTAAGGAGCGTCAGGCAGCGATGACCCTGATGTCGCAGGATGTCGACGTAATTACCCAACATACGGATTCGACTGCGGTGGTACAGGCGGCCGAAGAACGTGGCAAGTATGCGTTCGGCTACCATTCTGATATGTCGAAATATGGCCCCAAAGCGCATCTGACAGCGACTACCCACCTTTGGGGAGATTTTTATACCAAAACGGTTAAGGCAGTGCTGGCGGGTACCTGGAAACCAGAAAGTGTCTGGGGTGGTTACCAGCAGGGCATGATAAAACTCGCACCCTTGAATCCGGTGATTCCGGCGGAACTGCGTGATCGTATCGCCGGCATGGAGAAACAACTCGCCGATGGTAGCCTGCATCCGTTCACCGGCCCCGTGATCGACCAGGATGGTAAAGTACGAGTAGCCGCCGGAGAAACCATGAGCGATGCCGACCTAAGCTCGATGGATTATTACCTGCAGGGTGTAGTCAGCAAACTGCCCAAGTAGCTCGCGGGCACGATATGCCAAGGTTCGAATCAGCGCGGCTATCGGTATTAATCGGTGGCGGCGCTGGGACTTCCTGGTGAATGTGTGAATTATTTATAGATGGAAGCTTATCTCCTCGACTGGGCCAACTTGCTGATCCGCTGGTTACACATGATTTCCGGTGTAGCCTGGATCGGCGCCTCTTTTTACTTCGTCATGCTGGATAGCTCATTGACCAAACCGGCAAAGGAAGGCGATGCTGCGCGTGGTGTATCGGGTGAACTGTGGGCGGTGCACGGTGGCGGCGTATACCAGAGCCAGAAGTTTCTGAATGGACCCGTGGGAGAACCGCTTTCGGAGCATTTACACTGGTCGAAGTGGGAAGCCTACACCACCTGGCTATCTGGCATGGGCTTAGTCGCCATCATTTACTGGTTTGGCGCCAATACTTATTTAATCGACCAGCAGGTCATGCCTTTGACGCCTGTGGTAGCGGTTGCGATCAGCATCGGATTCCTCGTCGGTGGCTGGCTGGCCTATAACGCGCTTTGCCGCCTGTTAAAGGGCAAAGACACATTGCTCGCCGCGATTATCTTCGTTTTGGTGATGCTGAGCGACTGGGTATTGTTCAAGTTGTTTAGCGCGCGTGCAGCCTACCTGCATGTGGGTGCGATGATGGGCACGATCATGGTGGCCAATGTTTATTTTCATATTATTCCCGGTCAAAAGAAAATGGTCGCGCAAATCAGGGCGGGCGAAACGCCTGATCCTGAATACGGCATCATCGGCAAGCAGCGCTCGGTACACAATACCTATTTTACCCTCCCTGTTTTATTCATCATGATCAGTAACCACTATCCGATGACTTACAGCAATGAACTGGGCTGGCTGGTGCTGGGATTTATCATGATGGCCGGTGTATTGATTCGCCAATTTTTCGTGATGCGCCACGGCGGCAGAACCGGTCCCGCGTTACCGGCTATGGGCATTGTATTGTTGTTGGCGATGGTCGTGTACCTGCTGCCTGCGACTCCCGAGGGTGATCAATCGATTACTGTCAGCGATACGCAAATACAACAGTTAATCGGTGCACGCTGTGTCGCCTGCCACGCGACATCGCCGATGCAGCCTGGATTTACCAGTGCACCGCTTGGTTTGGTGCTTGAAACCGATGCGCAGATCAGGCAAAACGCGACAAAAATAGCGACCACGGTACAATCCCGATACATGCCGCTCGGTAACCTGACGCAGATGACCGACGAAGAACGGTCGCTGATTGCGAGCTGGTACGCACAAACCCCTGCTGCTCAATAGCGCTAACTAATGATGACCAGGCAGGCGATTACGCTCGACAGTGAAAACTGCGACACGGCGGTACGCGCGAGTATCTTCCATTTTGTCGCCGATCCGGAGCGGCAGTCCGATGCCTACGAGTATATTCAAGACGGTATGCTGGTTCTGAAGCAGGGGCTGGTCACTTCCCTGGGTGAAGCCCGCTCGATACTCGACCAGTTACCCGACGGTACCGAGTTGCACGATTATTCGGGCAAGCTGCTAATGCCCGGGTTCTTCGATACGCATACGCATTATCCGCAATCCGAGATGATCGCCTGTTACGGCGCCCAGTTACTCGAGTGGCTGGAAAAATACACCTTCCCGACCGAACGACAATTCTCCGACCGGGAATACGCCGATCGTGTAGCTGATTTTTTTTGCCAGCAACTACTGCGTAACGGCACCACCACCAGCGCGGTTTTTGCGACCATTCATCCTGAATCGGTCGACGCCATATTCAGCGCGGCGCAACAGCGTGATATGTGCCTGATCGCGGGTAAGGTAATGATGGACCGAAATGCCCCGGAATATCTGTGCGATACGGCCGAATCGAGTTACACCCAAAGCGCGGAGTTGATCGAGCGCTGGCACCACAGGGGTCGCGCGCACTACGCGGTGACGCCGCGATTTGCCCCCACATCGAGCGAACAACAACTCGAAGCAGCCGGGCAACTGTTGCAAGATTTTCCAGACCTCTACCTGCAATCGCACGTCGCCGAAAATCATGCGGAAATAGCCTGGGTGAAAAAGCTATTCCCGGATCGACGCAGTTATCTCGACGTTTACGATCATTACGGCTTGCTGGGTGAGCGCTCGGTATAC
>JBGMRM010000084.1:0-6787 GCA_048061415.1 Gammaproteobacteria bacterium
GTTTGGGGAGAAAACCGATATCGACAGTACCGGGGAGAGAAGCGGTATTTTGCCTTCGCGAGAATGGAAGCGTAAAACCAAAGGCGTGCAGTGGTTCCCCGGGGAAACATTGAACACCGGTATCGGGCAGGGCGATTTTTTGGTAACACCCTTACAGCTCGCCAACTCGACTGCCGCGCTTTCGATCAGAGGAAAGCGCTACCGCCCACGTCTGGTGCGCGCCATCGAAGATGCCGGTACCGGAGAATTACTCGAAATTGAACCTGAAATCGCCGGGCAGTATCCATTGATCAAGGAATCGAACTGGGAGCAAATTCGGGCCTCGATGGTTAATGTGGTGCACGGCCTGCGCGGCACCGCTTCGCGCATTAACAGGGGGCTGAAGTACAAGGTAGCAGGAAAAACCGGCACCTCCCAGGTTTTTGGAATTGCCCAGGACGAAGAATACGATGCAGATGCCCTGCCAAAAAAACTGCGTGACCACGGTCTTTTCATCAGCTTTGCTCCAGCAGAGAATCCGCTTATCGCCGTGGCGGTTATCGTAGAAAACGGGGGAAGTGGTAGTTCCAGTGCGGCGCCCATCGCGCGCCGGGTGATGGATGCTTATTTGCTGGGGAAGCCATGAATCAGTTCATCGACAACGATAATCCCTCTTATTCCAGGCGGATTCTCGACGCATTGCGAGTAGATCCAGTGCTGTTGGTGATGCTATCAATTCTATCGGCATTCGGGCTGATGCTGTTATACAGTGCGAGTGGGTCCAATCTCGACCTCATGTTACGGCAGCTGACACGGTTGATTATGGCGCTGGTATTGCTTGTTGCGGTAGCCAATATCCCCCTCAGAGTACTGAAAAAGATTTCAATCTGGCTTTACCTGGGCGGCCTATTGCTTTTGCTTGCAGTGATGTTTTATGGCGAAATCGGCAAGGGTGCGCAACGTTGGCTGGGTCTCGGTTTTATACGGTTTCAACCCTCGGAAATATTAAAGTTGGCGGTTCCGATGGTCATTGCTTCTTACCTGGCCGATCGCGTTTTACCGGTGGGCTGGAAGGAATTAATGGTTTCGGTGCTGCTGGTACTGATTCCAGTGTTATTGATCGCTCGCCAACCGGATCTCGGGACCGCGATACTGGTTGGTAGTGCGGGATTTTTTGTACTGTTCCTCGCGGGCATACGCTGGAAAATAATGCTGAGTCTGGCTGTACTACTCTCGCTGATGGCTCCTTTGCTCTGGAAGTTTGCATTACGTGACTATCAACGCGAGAGAATTTTTACACTGTTAGACCCTGAAAGTGATCCGTTGGGCGCGGGCTATCACATCATTCAATCGAAAATAGCGATTGGTTCCGGTGGTGTCTATGGCAAGGGCTGGCTCAACGGCACTCAGTCCCAGCTGGATTTTATTCCCGAACGTTCGACTGACTTCATCTTTTCGGTATTTGGCGAAGAGTTTGGATTTTTCGGCAGTATTTTGTTGATTTTTCTGTATCTAATCATAATCTATCGGGGGCTTTATATTGCCGCCCATTCGACCGAGACATTTGGTCGTCTGCTGGCTGGCGCCCTTAGCCTGACATTTTTTGTGTACCTGTTTGTCAACGCAGGTATGGTCACTGGTATGCTGCCGGTGGTTGGCGTGCCCCTTCCGTTGATCAGTTATGGAGGTACTTCGATGGTAACCTTGATGATGGGTTTTGGATTAATAATGTCGATACGATCGGCGAGGCGATTCCTGGGTTAATAATGAAGCGGTTGTTGTTTTTAATTACGCTGTTTGCTGCCGCCATGTCGAATGCTGCTCAGGTCACCGAGGGTGCTTATATAGACCGTGCCGATGTGAATGCCTTCATCGAAAAAATGGCGACCCAGAGCGATTACACCGAGGTGGAGCTGGTCGAGTTGTTTTCGACGGTAAAAAAACAGGAGCACCTGTTCGAGCTACTGAACAAGCCGGCGGAAAAGGAATTGCAATGGCACCAGTACCGCAACATTTTCATTAGTGACAAACGCATCGAACAGGGGGTCAAATTCTGGCGTAAGAACCAGGCGGTGTTATCCCAGGTCTCCGGAAAAACCGGAGTGCCTGAGCAGATAATCGTCGCGATTATCGGCGTTGAAACTTTTTATGGTACCTACAAGGGCAAGGACCCCGTATTTGACAGCCTGGTAACGCTGGCCTTCGATTATCCGGAACGCGGGCTATTCTTTACCCGTGAACTGGAGCAGTTTCTGCTGTTGGTCAAAGAGCAGAACCTGAACCCCAGAGACTTGCGCGGCTCGTATGCGGGTGCGATGGGGATGCCGCAGTTTATAGCCTCAAGCTACCGCAGTTTCGCGGTGGATTTTGATCGTGACGGGCAGATTAACCTGTTTGACAGCATTCCGGATATTGCCGCCAGTGTCGCTAACTATTTCGTCAAACACGGCTGGCGCGTGAACGAAGCCATAGCAGGGCCGCTAACCGTGCTTGAAAACAATTCTATCGACCAGTTGACGCCTTCGAAAAAACCCACTTACCAGTGGTCTGAACTGGTGCAAAATGGGTTGTATTCAAATACCGAACTCGATCCAGCTACCAAAGTGGCGCTGATAAAGCTCGAACAGAAAAATCGGCTCGAGTACTGGGTCGGCCTGCAAAATTTTTATGTGATTACGCGCTACAACCACAGCGAATTATATGCCATGGCTGTATACCAGTTGTCGCTATTGATTAAGGCCAGTATGGGGCAAACACAATGAGGATCGGGCGACTCACCGTAGCTGGATGCCTGACGCTGGTGTTATCGGCCTGTTCCTTCGGGGTGCCGATTGAAAATCGATCTGCCAAAGGAGTAGAGGTTGGTAGCATCCCGAAGACCACCCGATCTAAATCGGGTAATCCATCGTCCTATGTCGTACTCGGCAAGCGTTATTACGTGCTCGACAACGCAAATGGGTTCGTGCAACGCGGCATGGCTTCCTGGTACGGCACCAAGTTCCACGGCAAAAGAACTGCGAGTGGTGAAATCTATAACATGTATGCGCTGACTGCAGCCCACAAAACCCTGCCGATACCGGTGTATGTGCAAGTTAAGAATTTGCGAAACGGGCGTACGGTAAATGTCAGGGTTAATGACCGTGGGCCGTTTGTAGATGGACGTATAATTGATCTTTCTTTCGCCGCCGCGAAAAAACTCGGCATTACACTGGCGGGCACCGCGAAAGTGGAAATTCGAACTTTAAGGGCAGGACCGAGTCCTGCCAGGGTGGTGGTACGCACTATTCCGCTGACCGACAAGGCCGAGCAGGACGTCCCACTATTTATCCAGATGGGGTCATTCGGCAACGAAATTAACGCGATTAACCTGATGCGTGATTTACGCGATGCCAACGAACAGGCGGCTTCAATTTCTGAAGTACGTACCGACAGGGGTTCCTTTTTTCGCGTCAGGGTGGGACCCCTGTACGATATAGACGAAGCCAATTCGGTTATTCGTCGTCTAAAAAACAAGGGTTTTCTCAGCGCACGTATAGTAATACAGGATTAAGCGAATATACCTTGTTAGCCCTGGGCGCGATCGCTACAATCGCGACTTTTCCTAACCGATATGAAAACGTATTTTTAATGAATATTGTTACTACCCTGACCATCGTTATTTCGCTGCTTATCAGCAGTAGCTCATGGGCCGCGCCAAAGCCGGTCCCCGAACCACCTGTTCTCGAGGCCGACAGTTATTTTCTGATGGACTATGACAGCGGTCGCGTGCTGGCCGAGAAAAACCCGGACAGGCCGGTAGAACCCGCGAGTATCACCAAGTTGATGACCATGTACCTCGTCGATAAGGCGATTGCTGACGGTGATATCACGCTCGACGACATGGTGCTGATCAGTGAAAAGGCCTGGCGTATGCAGGGCTCAAAAATGTTTGTCGAGGTGGGAAAGCGCGTATCGGTGCTGGATTTAATCCAGGGAGTGATCATTCAGTCGGGTAACGACGCCAGTGTTGCGCTCGCCGAGTACATCTCTGGCACGGAGTCCGCGTTCGCCGAGTATATGAATTTTCAGGCGAAATTACTGGGCATGACCAACACCAATTTCAAAAATGCTACCGGCTGGCCTGCGGAAGGACATTACAGTACCGCTCGTGATATTGCGATTTTGACACAGGCAATCATTCGAGACTTCCCCGACTCCTATCGTTATTACCGGGAGAAGGAATTCACCTTTAATGGTATTCGTCAATTTAACCGGAACCGTTTGTTGTGGCGTGACGAATCGGTAGATGGGGTGAAAACCGGCCGTACCGAGGCGGCGGGGTACTGTCTCGTTGCGTCTGCGAAAAGAGAAGATATGCGTCTGATATCCGTGGTGTTTGGCGCGGCCTCAGACGAAGAGCGCACGCAGGATAGCCAGTCGCTGTTGAACTACGGGTTCCGATTTTTCCAGACCTATCGGCTTTACAGTGCGGATGAAGTACTGAAAACCGCCCGCGTCTGGTATGGCGACCAAAAGGAAGTTTCCATGGGGGTCGAGAAGGATATCTACGTCACTATTCCGCGAGGTCGTTATAGCGAGCTGGATGCCTCGATGGATATAGAGAGTCAGATTTTTGCGCCGATTGCGCGTGGCCAGGAACTGGGGATAGTTAAAATCAAGCTCGACGACGAAATGATTGTTAACGAAAAGATCGTCGCGACGCAGGCCGTCAACGAAGGTAGCCTGGTGAGCAGGGCGATTGACCGAATCAAATTGATGTTCAAGTAAGGTCGCATGGTGCCTGAAAAATCATCGCCTGCCCAATCCCCACTGGATTTTCTCGACTACCCTTCGCGATTCCCACTCAAGGTATTTGGAAATAAATCCACCCGGTTTGAAGACACAGTATTGCAACTGGTAAAGGCTCGCTGTCCGCAGGCGGAGCACATTGAAGTTAGCCAACGCCAGAGTAAAAGGGGGAAATATATTGCGCTGACGCTCACTTTCACGGTTTATAGCCGACAGCAACTGGAAGATATTTACCAGGATTTATACGATTGCGAGCAGGTCGTGATGTCGTTGTAAGGCAGATCCCGGCTGCGATTTTTATGCCCAGTGACCACACCATAATCAAGTACCTCGGACGTAGCGATTACCGGCAGACCTGGGATGGCATGAAACAATTCACCCACAGCCGCGATGCAAAAACGCAGGACGAATTATGGATTACCGAACACGCACCGGTATTTACCCAGGGACTCAATGGCAAGCCTGAGCATTTGCTCGACCCTGGTGATATTCCGGTGATTCAAATCGACCGGGGTGGCCAGGTTACCTATCACGGACCGGGGCAATTGGTGCTATATTGCCTGGTTGATATACAACGGCTTGGCCTGGGTATACGCTCATTCATCACGCGCATCGAAAAATCGATTATCGAGTTACTCGACCAATATGGTATAGAAGCCCTGGGCAGAGTGAATGCACCGGGTGTCTACGTCGATGAGGCCAAGATAGCCGCACTGGGATTGCGTATTCGAAAGGGATGTTGCTATCATGGCCTGAGCCTTAATATCGATATGGACCTGCGCCCGTTCGAACGCATCAACCCCTGTGGATACACGGGGCTTGCGGTCACGCAGATAGCGCAGTTCGGTGTTAACCCCAGTCTTGAACAGGTGGGACGGGAATTAGCGGAATTATTAGTCAGGAATATGCATCGTGGATAAAAAGAATCAGGTGGTTCAGGGAGTCAAGCTCAGGGGAGCCGATAAGGTTGCGCGCATTCCGATCAAGGTAGTGCCGTCGAAATCGTTGCAGCGCAAGCCATCCTGGATCCGCGCCAAAGCGCCTACCGGCGATCGGGTACGAAAATTAAAATCCATCCTGCGTGAAAACAATTTGTATACCGTGTGCGAAGAAGCATCCTGCCCTAACCTCGGCGAGTGTTTTTCCATGGGCACCGCGACCTTTATGATCATGGGCGATATCTGCACGCGACGCTGTCCATTTTGCGATGTCGGTCACGGGCGCCCAAATCCACTCGACCCGGAAGAACCCCGTAACCTGGCTAAAACGATTCAAAACATGGGCTTGCGCTATGTCGTGATCACCTCGGTCGACCGCGATGACCTGCGTGACGGTGGCGCGCGGCATTTCATCGATTGCATCGACCAGGTCCGGCGCTTAAACCCCGAAATCCAGATTGAAATACTGACGCCGGATTTTCGCGGGCGCATGGAAATTGCGCTGGAAATTATGGCGGAGTCGCCTCCCGACGTGTTCAACCACAACCTCGAATCTGTACCCGCCCTTTATAAAAAAGTTCGCCCTGGCTCCGATTACCAATGGTCGCTAAACCTGTTAAAGAAATTCAAACGTCTGTACCCGCAGGTGCCGACTAAATCGGGGTTGATGCTGGGACTGGGCGAAGAGATATCCGATGTAAAGCAGGTTTTGCGAGACATGCGTGCGCACGATATCAATATGCTGACGCTCGGCCAGTATTTACAACCGAGCCGCGATCATCTGGCGGTTGAGCGGTTTGTCACCCCGGAAGAATTCGACCAACTGGGCGAGTTTGCCCGTTCCCTCGGCTTCGATCAGGTCGCAAGCGGCCCGATGGTACGATCGTCGTATCACGCCGACCTCCAGGCCAAATCCGTGCTGCAATCTGATTAGCCTGCGGTCTAGCTTGTTGTGCATCTCAGCTCAAACTGGCACAAAATAAAGTTCTTTATTTGGTGCCGCCTATCTCGGGTGAAAGCGCACAAAACACGCTGTGAATACATCCTTGTAAGCTCTTTTTCTCATCCCTGAGAAAAAACGG
>JBGMRM010000085.1:0-6787 GCA_048061415.1 Gammaproteobacteria bacterium
CTATCCCGCGGTTGATCCGCTCGACTCGACCTCACGTATTCTCGATCCCAACGTCGTGGGTAATGAGCACTATGATACAGCACGGGAAGTTCAGGGTACCCTGCAACGCTACAAGGAGTTGAAAGACATCATCGCCATCCTCGGTATGGACGAACTCTCGGAAGAAGACAAGCTGGTGGTCAACCGCGCCCGTAAAATTCAGCGCTACCTGTCGCAACCGTTCTTCGTCGCCGAAGTATTTACCGGGGCGGAAGGTAAATACGTTTCACTGAAAGACACGATTGCCGGGTTCAGGGCGATTCTCAATGGTGACCTGGATCAGTACCCGGAACAGGCATTTTACATGGTCGGCGGCATCGAGGAAGTCGCTGAAAGAGCGAAAACGCTTTAGAGAATAGTCGCATGGCTAATACCATACAGGTCGATATCGTTAGCGCCGAGGAGCAGATTTTTTCCGGTGAAGCGCAAATGGTGTATGCACCGGCGGTCATGGGCGAGGTCGGTATCGCGCCACGCCATACACCGCTTATTTCTCCTTTGAAGCCTGGGGAAGTGCGGCTGGATATGGGTGGTGGTAAGGAAGAGTTTTTCTTTATTTCCGGTGGAATCCTGGAAGTGCAACCGCATGTCGTAACGGTACTATCCGATACCGCGATCCGCGCCGATGACCTCAACGAAGCGGCTGCTCTCGAAGCCAGGAAACGCGCCGAAGCGGCGCTCGAAGGCCAGAAATCAGACCTCGATGTTGCCAGGGCGAAGGCTGAAATAGCCGTAGCCGCGGCACAGCTCGCGGCTATCAAGAAGCTGCGAAAAAAATAAACACTCAACAGGAATATTCCCAAAGGAGGCCTCGGGCCTCCTTTTTTATTGCTGTTAGTCTACAATAGCCGCTTGTTCAGACAACCGAACATGCTTTTTAGCAGAACAGGAAGCCCAATGCCGTTAAGTATCGTCATTCTCGCTGCAGGTCAGGGTAAGCGCATGCAGTCCACCCGCGCCAAGGTAATTCACCAGGTCGCCGGCAGGCCGATGCTGCAACATGTGGTGGATACCAGTAAGGCGCTCGATCCCGATCAGATTATCGTAGTGGTGGGTCATCAATCGGGCCAGGTACGTGAAGCGATGAAGGATCAGGGGTTAATCTTTGTTGAGCAGGCCGAACAGAAGGGGACAGGCCACGCGGTTCAACAATGTCTGGCCGAATTGCATGAAGCTAACGACATACTTGTATTATACGGGGACGTACCGCTGATTAGCATCGCCACGATAAATAACCTGCTCGAGAAGGCCGGCGGATCGACAATTAATATATTGAGTTTCCTGCCCGATAATGCGCAGGGTTACGGTCGCATCCTGCGCGCACCCGATGGAAGCGTGGCCGCAATAGTAGAGGAGAAAGACGCAAGCTCAGCCGAGAAAAAAATCCAGGAATCCAACTCCGGTATATTATTCATCGAAGGAAGCCAGTTAACCCGATTGATTGGCGGAATCGAAAATAATAACGTCCAGGCTGAATACTATTTAACCGATGTGGTGAAGCTCGCAGTGCAGGAGGGTTTGAAGGTATCGGCTACCCTGTGCAGCGATGCTGCCGAGCTAAGCGGTGTCAATGACCAGCAACAACTGGCCGAGGCCGAAAACAAATATCGTCAGATACAGGCGTCACGGCTGATGATGCAGGGTGTCAAATTATACGATCCGGCGCGAATCGATATCCGCGGCGAATTGCAGGCGGGCTTCGATGTAGAAATCGACGTGAACTGTGTTTTCGAAGGCAGGGTTACACTCGGAGACAGGGTGCGCATCGGCGCGAACTGCGTGATTCGAGATACCACCATAGATTCAGATAGCGTGGTATTACCGATGACCTCGATCGATCAGGCGGTCATTGGGCGCCGGGTGTCGATTGGTCCATTTGCGCGTATCAGACCAGGAACCGAGTGCGCCAACGACGCTAAAATCGGCAATTTTGTCGAAGTCAAAAAAGCCAGTATTGGTGCAGGTAGCAAGGTCAATCACCTGAGTTATATTGGCGATACGCAGATGGGGAGCGAGGTTAACGTAGGCGCAGGAACCATCACCTGCAACTACGATGGGGCGAATAAGCACCAGACCATTATCGAAAACGGCGTATTCATCGGCTCCGATACCCAACTGATTGCGCCCGTAACCATAGCCGAGGGTTCCACCTTAGGCGCCGGTTCTACTATCACGCGCGATACCCCGGCGCACAAACTGAGCCTGTCGAGGTCAAAGCAGGTTGTCATCGATACCTGGCAAAGGCCTGTAAAGAGGACCAGGGACTAAAACTATGTGCGGAATTGTAGGCGCTTTGGCGCAAAGAGATGTCGGTTCGATACTGCTGGAAGGGTTGCGCAGAATGGAATATCGTGGCTACGATTCCGCGGGTATCGCGCTGATTCACGATCGGAAAATGGAGCGCTTCAGGGCGCTGGGCAAGGTACAGGAGCTGGCCAACCGTGTCAGCGATGAACAACCCGGTTGCATTGGCATTGCCCACACACGCTGGGCTACCCATGGGGAGCCATCCGAAACCAATGCACACCCACACGTTTCCGGTAATCGAGTCGCCGTTGTTCACAATGGAATCATCGAAAACTACAAGGAAATTCGCGACGGCTTATTGGCCAAAGGCTATGAATTTGACTCCCAGACCGACTCCGAAGTAGTCGCCCACCTGATCGACAGTTATTTTGAGGACGATTTATTCAAAGCGGTGAAACAGGCGGTAGACCAGTTAGAAGGCGCATTCGCACTGGGCATTATCGCTACCGACGCGCCACAAACCCTGGTTGCCTGTCGTAGAGGTAGCCCGCTGGTTCTGGGCGTAGGCATCCATGAAAATTTCGTCGCATCGGATGTGTCGGCATTGTTGCCGGTAACCAGCCGCTTCATATATCTTGAGGAAGGTGACTATGCCGTACTCGACCACAGGGATTACCAGGTATATGGCGCCGACGGGAAACCCAAGGAGTTAAAAATTAATGTCACTGAGTTGACCAGTGACTCGGCACAAAAAGGCAATTACCGCCACTATATGCGCAAGGAGATTTTTGAGCAGGGAAATTCGATCACCAATTGCCTGGAGGGTCGAATCGAATCGACCAAAGTGCTCGACTCGATTTTCGGCGCGGACGCAGATGCTATTTTTACCCAGGTCAGGAATATCCAGATCGTTGCCTGCGGCACCAGTTATCACGCCGGGTATGTCGCTAAGTACTGGATCGAAGGATTGCTTGGGTTGCCCTGCCAGGTAGAAGTCGCGAGTGAATTCAGGTACAGAAAAACCGTGGTGCCGAAGGATACCCTGTTCGTTACCCTGTCGCAGTCGGGTGAAACAGCGGATACGCTCGCGGCGCTACGCAATCTTTCTTCAGAAAATTACTGTGGATCGCTCAGTATCTGTAACGTGGCTGAATCTTCGCTGGTACGCGAGTCGAGCATGGTATTGATGACGCGCGCAGGGCCCGAAATTGGTGTCGCCTCGACCAAAGCTTTTACTACCCAGTTGGTGTCGATGCTGTTGTTGGTGCTCTCCATAGGCAAGACCCAGGGGCTTGATGACAAGCTGGCTGCGCAGATCGTGCGTGAGTTGACCGAACTACCGCGTCGGATCGAAAAGCTTTTGAAACTGGATGCACGAATTGAAGTCATAGCCGAAGATTTTATCGACAAACAGGGGGCTATATTTCTAGGACGTGGTGAGCATTACCCGATCGCGATGGAAGGTGCATTAAAACTCAAGGAAATTTCCTACATTCATGCGGAAGCCTACCCCGCAGGTGAATTGAAGCATGGACCGCTGGCGCTGGTCGACGCGGATATGCCCGTTGTGATCGTCACGCCAAACGATGAATTGATGGGTAAATTGCACTCCAACATGCAGGAAGTGAAGGCGCGTGGCGGCAAACTCTACGTATTTGCGCATCAGGGGGTAAGTCTTGAGCAATCTGGGGACGACATCGTGGTGCAAATGGATTGCACTACCGAATGGACCACGCCAATCCTGTCGACCATCCCACTGCAATTACTCAGTTACCATGTCGCGGTACTGCGCGGTACCGACGTCGATCAACCCCGTAATCTGGCCAAATCGGTGACTGTGGAATAAGCCAGGCACAGATGATGAGTGTCCGCGTACTGGCAATTACGGAACACAGCGACCTGCCGGAGACCCGGCAATAATTAACCAGTGAATCTAATGTTGCCGCTCGATAACCCCCCTAAAAATATCTGTATTATCAGGCTTTCAGCACTGGGTGACGTTACCCATGCGGTTCCGGTATTGCGCGCAATTCAAAAACACTGGCCCCTAACCCGGGTTACCTGGATTTGTGCAACGGCTGTACATGGATTGTTATCGATACTAGATGGTGTGCGCTTCATTGTCGTCGACAAGAAAGGTGGCTGGCGCGGTTATCGGCAGCTAAGGCGACAACTCGCGGGAGAAAGGTTCGACATTTTACTGCAAATGCAAACATCCGCGCGGGCAAATTTTACCGGGGCCTGCGTAAAAGCCGATATCAAGCTCGGCTGGGATAAATATCGGGCGCGGGATTTCCATCGACTGTTTATGACACATTCCGTACCCGAAACGAGGTACGAGCACCAGCTCCAGGGGCATCTATCCTTTGCACGAACCATTGGCCTTGATGTGCCTGAGCCAGAGTGGAATTTTCCGGTTAGCAAAGAAGCCGCAACGTTTGTGAATGCTGCCATACCGGCGGGAAAACGCATCCTGGTGATATCGCCCTGTTCCAGTCATCAAAGTCTAAACTGGCGGGCGGATCGATATGCGGCCGTGGCGAACTATGCGGCCAACCAACTGGGTATGGCGGTTGTATTGTCTGGAGGGCGCTCCGATCTGGAGATCTCCATCGGCGAGACCATTGAACGCTCGGTGAAGAAACAGGTGATTAATTTGATCGGCAAGCTTAGCCTGCCACAATTGCTTGCCTTGCTACAACGCGCCGACGTTGTGTTAACCCCTGATTCCGGGCCCGCTCACCTGGCCAATGCGGTGGGGACGGCTGTCATAGGTTTACATGCCTGTACCTGGTCCCGCCGTAGCGGGCCTTATCATTCGCAGGATCTTTGCGTCGATAAATTTGCCGAAGCGTCACGGCGCTTTCGAGCTAAAAGCCCAAAGGAGCTACGTTGGGGTACCCGCATAAAAGAGGAAGGCGTGATGGATTTAATCGAAATCGATGAGGTAATCGATCGGCTAAATCTTGCTATCAAACGGCTTGCTGTTTGATCAGAGTTTCCCTGGTGCAGGGTAAAAGTTAACCGGAAATAGCAGCCTGCCGCAGAATATTTATCGGCGCCAGATCAGGGATACGGCAGTTTTCTGTTCGAACGATACTGGTGTGGACGAAGGCATACTGACCAGACAGGCTTGCGTGGCTAACCATGTCGGTAAACACCATCCATGCAGAAAATGGAGGAAATCGAAATTCCTCGTGGCCATGCTCTTCCTGTTGAAAAGACGGCGTGTCTTTCATGTAATTGTGAAACTTTCGCATGACACGATCATAAGGTGAAGAATCCAGAACCTTTAGCACCGGTATTCCCGTCGCAAGAAGTTTTATCAAACCGGTGCGCAAATGATCCAGCGGCCCCCTGGACAGATACCTGGGTCCCGCGTTTGCATAGCCCAGGTTTGCTCGCTCACCGTGGGCGGCGAAAAGCTCGGGGAAGTTGCCTTTGGTTATCCAGACTCGATCCTCCAGTGGATTGACGTTAATGAAAAATCGAAGGATCCGGTCCCCGTTGGTCGCGCCGTAGGCGCCGGCGTCGATATGTACCAGCTCATTACTTGAGTGGGGTTTCAGATTTCTGCCTTTTTCTTCTATCGGTCGAAAACTACAGGTTCCAACGGTCCAGTTGTCGGTAAGTCGAGGTGCAGATTTTTGTAGAAAATCTGAAATGCTGTCGCTGACCGTGACTAAAATACGATTTACGCGAGCTACCAGTTCGGCATCCTCGCTATCCAGTCCACGAATTTGGCCGACTTCGGGGTGGTAGCTGATATTTTTACGCCTGATTAGTTTGGGTAGTTCCAGGCGAATAAAAGACAGGTCTTCCTCTGAAGGCAGTGGCACGGGAGATTCCGGAAAGAATACAATCGACCCGCGTTCCAGCGAGTCGGATAATTCTTCAGGTTTCAGCTGCTTCAGCCGCCCGCCATCGTATGTGTCCATCATAGTTGTTTATCTCCTCGGTGCTAACGAGCGATTATAAGGGTCAGGGGCAGATAATAAAATAATAAGCATATTGTTAGGGGATGAATCGTTAGTGATTCAATCGAACCGGCTTTCCGTGAGGCGTAGACAGATACGCCGCCTCCCAGTCATTGCGTTTTTCGACCATGGCTTTCTGGTCTATTGCACTATGGCTGTCGACCAGGTTTTCCAGTGCTGATAGTACACAGGCATAGTAGGTTTCCTGGGTGTCCGAATCGCCTTTGGCATCGGCGGCTTTCAATGCCTGGCCCAGGGCCTCGGACCAGTCACTGGCGGCAAACAATCCACCCTGCACCAGCGAGTCTGCCATCGCCAGGGCCTGTGCCTGCCAGAGTTCATCGAATACCGGATCACCATCGGTGCTGGCCAAAGGTTTTAATGCCCTGGAATTACTGCCCATCAGGGTAAATTCCCTGAAAGGTAACTTTCCCACAGGTCGAGAAAAACCCGGTCTTTTTTCCCCTTTACTTCAGGCCAGAGTTCGGCCGCTTCGAAAACGATGGAATACAGGTGCTGCGAGG
>JBGMRM010000086.1:0-6777 GCA_048061415.1 Gammaproteobacteria bacterium
GTAGTATGGTAACCCAATGGGGCTTATCCGATCGTATGGGTCCGTTATCCTATAACGAAGACGAAGGCGAAATATTTCTGGGTAAGACGATGGGGCGGCAGAAAACCGTCTCCGACGCAACAGCGCGGGCGATCGATTCCGAAATCCGCACCATTATCGATCGAAACTATCAGCGCGCCGTCGAATTATTGAAAGACAACGAAGACAAACTTCATCTGATGGCAGATGCCCTGATCAAATACGAAACCATCGATGCAAGCCAGATAGATTCTATCATGGAAGGCAAGGTACCCGGACCACCCAAAGACTGGGGCGACGATGGGAAAGATTCATCCGGCAAGGGGGGTACGACATCGAAAGACCCGAAAGCCGATGACGATGCCGACATGCTGGATCCAGCCAAACAGCATTAACAATACCTGAGCGAAGATTGGGCAACCAGTCTTTGCTTCATTATGGGCGGGCAAAAGCGATCAAAGCAGGTCAGAGTAATGGGCGTGATTAATACCACGCCCGATTCGTTTTCCGACGGTGGACGCTTCGATACGACCGAAAAAGCCATGAAATACGCCAGGCAATTGATCGACGACGGAGTCGATATTCTCGATATCGGTGGTGAGTCGACCCGGCCAGGGTCCGCAAATATCGATACGAGCGAAGAGATGGCACGGACTATTCCGCTGATCCAGGCGATACGCGAGGAATCGGAGGTCCAGATTTCGATCGATACGAATAAACCCGAAGTGATGCGACGGGCAGTCGCGGCGGGCGCTAATCTGATCAACAGCATCTGGGCCCTACGTCGGGACAATGCGCTCGAAGTGGCTGCTGAGCTGGGAGTAACCGTGTGTTTGATGCACATGCAGGGAACGCCTGAAACCATGCAGCAAAATCCCCGCTATGACAATGTGGTGTCCGAGGTCATGGAATTTTTGCAGCAACGTATCGATGCGGCAACCGATGCGGGTATCACGAGGGAAAATATTATCATCGATCCTGGGTTTGGTTTTGGCAAAACCTTAGGCCACAACCTGCTATTGCTTAAATCGCTGGCTCGGTTCAAATCCCTGGGAGTACCGTTACTGGTCGGGATTTCGAGAAAGAGCATGATTGGTACTATCATCGACAAACCCGTCGAGCAACGCCTCTGTGGTAGTATTTCCACCGCGGTGATAGCGGCTATGCTGGGAGCGGACATCGTTCGGGCGCATGATGTTGCGCAGACGATAGACGCCCTGGCAATCGTCGATGCAGTAAATGGTGTACAAGCGCATCAGGAGTAGTGTAATGAGTCGTCAATACTTTGGAACCGATGGAATAAGAGGCGAGGTGGGAAGCCCACCGATGACGGTCGACTTTATCATGAAGCTTGGATGGGCCGCGGGCAAGGTTCTTTCAAAACAGAGCAAGGGTAGTGTCGTGATCGGCAAGGACACGCGAATTTCCGGATATATGTTTGAATCCGCACTGGAGGCCGGACTCGCCGCTGCCGGGCTCGACGTCGTGCTACTGGGGCCGATGCCAACGCCGGCGGTTGCCTACTTAACCCGGGCGCAACGCGCTTCGGCTGGAATCGTGATCAGTGCATCACACAATCCTTACCACGACGATGGTGTCAAGTTTTTTAGCGGAGACGGGTTCAAGTTATCTGACGATACCGAGTCAGCCATTGAGGATATGATCAGCCAGCCGTTGGCTATGGTTAAATCCGAAGCGATCGGTAAGGCTACCCGTATGGACGATGCCAAGGGGCGTTATATAGAATTTTGTAAAAGCTCGATCCCGTTCAATACGACGCTGCACGGGATCAAAATCGTCGTGGATTGCGCGCACGGCGCCACCTATCATATTGCGCCCCTCGTATTCAGGGAACTGGGCGCAGATGTTATAGAGCTTGGCGTCAAACCGAATGGATTGAATATCAACATGGATGTCGGGGCATTGCACCCCGATAATATGCGTTCCGCGGTACTGGAAAACCAGGCAGACATGGGAGTCGCGTTTGATGGCGACGGCGATCGATTGCTGATGATGGATTCGCAAGGCAAGTTAATCGATGGGGATCAGCTTCTCTATATCATAGCGCAGAGTAAACTCAGGGATCGTCAGATGGAAGGCGGGGTTGTCGGAACCCTGATGACCAATCTGGGTCTCGAACATGCGTTTGAAAAAGCGAATATCCCCTTTGTCAGGGCAAAGGTGGGTGACCGTTATGTGCTGGAGCAGATGGTCGAACACGGCTGGCATCTCGGTGGGGAAGCATCCGGTCATATTATCTGTCTCGACAAAACTACCACCGGGGATGGAATTATCGCCGCGCTTCAGGTTTTGCACTGGCTGGTGGTGAAGAATATCGGCCTGGCTGACGCATGCAGCGATATGAATCTTTACCCGCAAACCATGATTAATGTACCGATCAGAAAAAAAATGGACCTCGAGTCGCAGCCGCAGATCCAGGACTCCCTGAAGGCGGCAGAAATGGAGTTAGGAAATCGGGGCAGGGTACTGCTGCGCGCATCGGGCACAGAGCCATTGATCCGCGTTATGGTTGAAGGGCAGGATGGCGTTCTGGTCGACAAACTGGCTAACGAGCTGGCGGCCTGTGTCAGCGACACAGTCTAAGGCC
This sequence comes from Gammaproteobacteria bacterium, assembly GCA_048061415.1. Classification (GTDB taxonomy): domain Bacteria; phylum Pseudomonadota; class Gammaproteobacteria. The sequence continues at coordinate 2,627 of JBGMRM010000086.1, forward strand.
ACGAGTTTATTCAAATTTTATTAAATCACGATTGATTTATTGGGCCGAGGTGGTTACCCTTTGCCGCCGTTTTAATCACGGATAATTCACACACTCCTTATTAAGGACGGTTAGAATGCGCACTACCCTGATTGCCGGTAACTGGAAAATGAATGGTTCTTTGCGAAGCGCCATCGAACTGGTTGAGTCGATCGTAGTGGGCGCGGTGAAAAATGCCCGGCTCGCGGTCTGCCCACCGGCGGTCTACCTGATGAAAGTCGGGGGGATGCTGGAAGGCAGCGATATCGCGCTAGGTGCGCAAAATGTCTGTGATCAGGAATCCGGCGCCTATACCGGTGAAATTGCTGCATCGATGCTAAAGGAATGTGGTTGCCAGTACGTTATCGTAGGGCACTCGGAAAGACGGGCGCTGTATCACGAATCCGACGAACTGGTCGCCCGGCGTTTCACAATGGCGCTGATGGCGGAAATTACACCGATTCTATGCCTGGGCGAGACGCTGGAAGAGCGGGAAAGTGGGGTAACCGAAGCGGTTGTCTCAAGACAGCTGGATGCGGTACTGGAATCCCAGGGTATTGCGGCCATCGCGCAAAGCGTGATCGCCTATGAGCCGGTTTGGGCAATAGGCACCGGCCAGGTAGCGACACCCGGGCAGGCGCAGGCGGTACATAAATTTTTACGAGATAAGTTAGCCGCGCTGGATGCGACAGTTGCCGAGCAGGTGCAAATTTTATATGGCGGCAGCATGAATCCCGGCAATGCAGGCGAGCTATTGTCTCAACCCGACATAGACGGTGGTTTGATCGGTGGCGCATCGTTAAAAGCGGCCGATTTTATCGCCATAGCTCAATCGGTATAGGAATCGAAATGGATAATATAAACAGCATTTTTTTAATCGCGCAGGTTCTCCTGTCCATCTCCCTGATTGGATTGATTCTAATGCAGCATGGTAAGGGCGCCGACGCGGGTGCTGCATTTGGCAGCGGTGCTTCGGCCACCGTCTTTGGCGCACGTGGGTCGGGTAATTTTCTCACCAGGGCTACCGCGGTCATCGCAACGCTGTTTTTTATCGTTAGCCTGTCGCTCGCCTATATGTCCAGCAACAGGGCGGCGCCCGACAGTGTTGTCGACAGTGTTACTGCAATCCAGAATGAAACGCAGCAAAATACTGGTGCTTTTGATTTACCGCCTGCAGATGATTCAGGAACAATTCCATCAGGCGAATCGGACCTGCCGCCGGCCGATTGACGAAGGTTTGAATAACTGAAAGCTGCGCTGCAATATTGCCGATGTGGTGGAATTGGTAGACACGCTATCTTGAGGGGGTAGTGGCGAAAGCTGTGCCGGTTCGACTCCGGCCATCGGCACCATTTTTAAGCGATTGACCCGACCAGTTTCTCAACTGGAGACGGGTTCGTCGATGGGTAAGAAGTCGCGCTCGCAGGCTGATTTACCGCGAAAAATCGCTTTCCTTGACACCATATACACACCACAATAGACTGGCCGCACTGACAACAGGCATATCCCCAGGGGCGCTACGAATAAGATGCTAGGTCAATACCTGCCGATATTAATTTTCATGTTCGTAACCCTGATAATGGGGTCTATGTTTATCATGCTGGGGAAAATTCTGGGGCCGTCGCGCCCAGATGCCGAGAAAAATTCTCCCTACGAGTGCGGTTTCGAAGCCTTCGAAGATAGTCGCATGAAATTCGATGTACGTTATTACCTGGTAGCGATACTGTTCATTATATTCGATCTGGAAATCGCGTTTATGTTTCCCTGGGCTATCGTGCTCGATCAAATCGGCACCTTTGGCCTGATCGCGATGGCCGTTTTCCTCGGGGTACTGGTGATAGGCTTTATCTATGAATGGAAACAGGGGGCGCTCGAATGGGAATAGAAGGCGTATTCGAGCAGGGGTACTTTACAACCTCCGCGGATAAATTAATTAACTGGGCACGCACCGGTTCGATGTGGCCGATGACATTCGGACTTGCCTGTTGTGCGGTTGAAATGATGCAGGCGGGCGCATCCCGCTCCGACCTCGATCGTTTTGGCATCCTCTTTCGCCCAAGCCCACGGCAATCCGACGTGATGATTGTCGCCGGTACGCTGGTTAACAAGATGGCGCCGGCGCTGCGCAAGGTTTACGACCAGATGGCCGAACCGCGCTGGGTTATCTCGATGGGATCCTGCGCCAATGGCGGCGGTTATTACCACTATTCCTACGCGGTCGTGAGGGGTTGTGATCGGGTAGTACCGGTAGATATCTATGTTCCAGGCTGCCCGCCGACTGCCGAGGCGCTGTTATATGGTATTTTGCAATTGCAAAATAAAATAAAGCGCACCAATACCATTGCCCGGTAATATGGCCAACCCCCGGCAGCAGTTGGCTGACTCATTGCGCAGTGCCTTCGGTGATAACCTCACCTCGGTCAGTATCGAATTTGATGAAGTGACGGTCGAGTTAAGCCCCGAGAACCTGATCGAAGTCGCTACCGGGCTGCGTGATAAAAACGAATTTTCTTTCCAGCAGCTGGTCGACTTATGCGGGGTCGATTATTCTCAATTTGGTGAGGCGGAGTGGCAAACCGACGAATCGAGCCATGCTGGTTTCAGTCGCGGTGTCGATTCTTCGACCTCGGTGGGCCGCCTGCAATTCGGTGACGAACTGGAGCCGGTAACGGCACCGGGCAGACGTTTTGCGGCTGTTTACCATTTGATTTCCTATCGACATAACAGGCGTGTGCGCTTACGGGTCTATGCCGAAGACGACGATTTCCCGGTAGTGCCGACCGTGACCGAAGTGTGGAATGTGGCCGACTGGTATGAGCGGGAAGCATTTGACCTGTTCGGTATCCTGTTTTCAGGCCACCCCGATTTGCGCCGCATATTGACCGATTACGGTTTCGTCGGCCACCCATTCCGCAAGGATTTCCCGCTCATCGGTCACGTTGAAATGCGTTACGATCCCGCAAAAGGGCGGGTCATTTACGAGCCGGTCAGCATCGAACCCAGAGTGCTGGTGCCGCGGGTCAAGCGCGATGACAATCGCTATTTTTCCGAGCAGCAGGACGAGGCCGAGGGCGATGCCTGAAATTAAAAACTACACGCTCAACTTTGGGCCGCAGCACCCGGCTGCGCACGGTGTATTGCGACTGGTGCTGGAAATGGATGGCGAAGTCATCGTACGGGCCGACCCGCATATCGGTCTGCTGCACCGGGGTACCGAAAAACTCGCCGAGACTAAACCCTACAATCAAACCATCGGCTACATGGATCGGCTCGACTACGTATCGATGATGTGCAACGAGCATGCCTATGTGATGGCCATTGAAAAGTTGCTCAGCCTGGAAATACCGGAACGCGCCCAGTACATCCGCGTCATGTTCGACGAAATCACCCGTATCCTCAATCATTTGTTGTGGATAGGGACACACGCGCTCGACGTGGGTGCGATGACGGTGTTTCTGTACGCGTTTCGCGAGCGCGAAGATTTGATGGATTTATACGAAGCGGTTTCTGGCGCGCGCATGCACGCGACCTATTATCGCCCAGGCGGTGTGGCGCGGGACCTGCCCGATGCGATGCCCCAGTACCAGGAAAGCCGTTGGCGCAGTAAGAAAGAAGCGAAACGCCTGAACAAAAATCGGCAGGGCAGCCTGCTCGATTTTACCGAGGACTTCACGCGAAGATTCCCAGGCTATGTCGACGATTACGAAACCCTGTTGACCGACAACCGTATCTGGAAGCAGCGTACCGTCGGTATCGGCGTGGTTTCGGAAGAACGCGCCTATCAGCTGGGGTTTACCGGACCCATGCTGCGCAGCTCAGGGGTCGAATGGGATTTGCGCAAAAAACAGCCTTACGAAGTATACGACCGCATGGATTTCGATATCCCTGTCGGCACCAACGGAGACTGCTACGACCGTTATCTGGTGCGTATCGAGGAGATGCGTCAGTCGAACCGCATTATCAGGCAGTGTATCGACTGGCTGAGAGATAACCCGGGTATTGTGATGACCGAGAATCACAAGGTTGCGCCGCCGCGCCGGGAATTGATTAAGGCCGATATGGAAGGCTTAATCCACCACTTTAAGTTGTTTACCGAGGGGTACACGCTGCCCGAAGGTGAAGTTTATACCGCG
>JBGMRM010000087.1:0-6744 GCA_048061415.1 Gammaproteobacteria bacterium
GCGAAGGCTAACCTGGTTGGCAAAATTTAGAAGGAGCCTGATAAAAACAAGGCTCTTTAATGATCCTGAATCGGCGACAGAAATGATTCAGGATAACCATACATGGCGAGAAACGACGATGGAAAATAAAGAAATTTTGTTAGTAGCGGATACCGTTTCAAACGAAAAGGGCATCGATCGCGAAATTATTTTCGAGGCGATCGAGGCCGCGCTCGCTTCTGCAACCCGCAAAAAATATCAGAAGGATATTGAAGTACGTGTCGATATCGACCGAATAACCGGTGATTACGATACTTATCGCCGCTGGGAAGTGATCGAGCCCGGTGAAGAAGGCTTCGAAGAACCGTTGCGCCAGATCAGCCTGGAAGCGGCGCAAATCGACGAGCCGGATATTCAATTAGGCGATTTTGTCGAGGAACATATTGATTCGGTTGAGTTTGGCCGTATCGCGGCGCAAACCGCGAAACAGGTGATCGTGCAAAAGGTTCGTGAAGCTGAGCGCCGTAAGGTGATCGATGCTTATGCCGACAGGGAAGGTAGCCTGGTGATGGGTCAGGTCAAGCGCGTAGAACGTGGAAACGTCTATGTCGATCTGGGCGAGAATGCCGAGGGTTTCATACCGCGCGAAGAAATGATCCCGCGCGAATCGATGCGACCCGGCGATCGAGTGCGAGGATATTTGTACAAGATAGCTTCTGAAGTTCGCGGCCCGCAATTATTTATCAGCCGCACTGCGCCCGAATTTTTGATGGAATTATTCAAGCTCGAAGTGCCCGAAGTGGGCCAGGATTTGATTGAAATCATCTCCGCCGCGCGCGACCCGGGCATGCGCGCCAAAATCGCCGTAAAGAGCAACGACCCGCGCATGGATCCGGTAGGCGCCTGCGTGGGCATGCGTGGTTCACGCGTGCAGTCGGTATCGAATGAACTCGCTGGTGAACGGGTCGATATTATCTTATGGGATGAAAATCCAGCCCAATTTGCAGTGAACGCTATGTCTCCAGCAGAGGTTTCGTCGATCGTGATCGATGAAGAGGCGGGTTCGATGGATATCGCGGTACCCGAAGAAAAATTGTCGCAGGCTATTGGGCGAGGAGGCCAGAATATCAAGCTCGCCAGCCAGTTGACTGGATGGATTTTGAATGTCATGGATGAAGAGGCTGCGGAAGAAAAATCGGATGGCGAAGCCAGGCAACTGGTCGAGAATTTTATGACCCAGCTCGATGTGGACGAAGAAGTTGCGATTATCCTGGTTCAGGAAGGTTTGACCACAATCGACGAAGTTGCCTATATCCCGGAATCCGAACTGAACGAAATCGAGGAATTCGACGAAGAAATGGTGCAGGAACTGCGTGGACGCGCGCGCGATGCCCTGTTGACTATGGCGATTGCAAGCGAAGAAACAGCAGCAGCGGGGGAACCGCAGGAAGACTTGCTGAGCATGGAACTTATGACCGATGAGCTGGCGCACAAACTGTCGCGGCGCGGCATTTGTACTATGGAAGACCTGGCCGAACAATCGACCGATGAGCTGGAAGAAAACGAAGGAATCGAGGCAGAATTAGCAGGTAAATTGATCATGAAAGCCCGCGAACCCTGGTTTGCTGAGGCCGAGTCATCGGCATCGACAAGCTAACCAAACTTTAGTTTTTAGGTATAGATAACCATGTCAAACGTGACAGCTAAACAACTTTCAGAGGTGATCGGCGTAAGCGTCGATAAGCTGCTGGATCAATTGAATGCAGCCGGTATACAGATTGCTGGCGCGGAAGACCGTATTTCTGACGACGACAAGATGAAGTTGCTCGAGTCGTTGCGTAGCAGCCATGGCAAGGACGAATCTGGTGGTCCCCGGAAAATTACTCTGTCACGCAAAAGCAAGAGTGAAATAAAGGTATCTGGAATCAGCGGGCGCAATACCACGACCAAGACCATTAATGTCGAAGTCCGCAAGAAGCGCACCTATGTACGGCGCAGTGACATTGAATCGAAAGAAAAAGATTTACACGATGAAATAGAGCAACCGGTAAACGAGGAACCTGTAGCTACCGGGCAACAGCAGGCAATTAACGAAGCGAAAAAATCTGACGAATCCGCAAAGCAGGAGGCAGAGGCAGCCCAGCTAAAACAGGAGCAGGAACAGGAGGCCGCTGCGCAAAAGGCTTATCAAAAGAGCCTGGAAGAAGCCGAAGCGGCAAAGAAAGTCCTCGAAAAACAACAGGCTGATGCCGAAGCGGCCCTGGCGGCACAGGCAGCTAAGGCGGCACTGGAAGAAGCGGCGCGGGCGAGCGCAGCCGCTACCGATGAAAAACCCTCCAGGCATGGTAAACGCGGTGAAGATAAGCATACGCGTTACGGGCGCAAAGAATTACACGTAAAAGAAGGCGGTACTCAGACCAGCCGCAAGCCGAAGTTTAAAAAAGGGCAGAAACAGGTTCGCGAAATAAGGAATTTGCACGCCTTCGAGAAACCCACGGCGCCCGTGGTTCGAAATATTGAAATACCGGAGGCGATTTCGGTAGCCGACCTGGCCCAGAAAATGGCGGTAAAAGCCGGTGACGTGATCAAAACCCTGATGCAGATGGGAACCATGGCGACCATTAATCAGATACTCGATATGGATACTGCGATACTGGTGGTCGAAGAGATGGGGCACAAGGTAACAGCGGCCGCAGGCGAGGATGACTTCGAGAAAGAGTTGCTCGAAAATGTGGAGCGGGCTGAGGGGGATAAGACATCCCGTCCACCCGTAGTCACTATCATGGGGCATGTTGACCATGGAAAAACATCCTTACTCGACTATATTCGAAAATCCCGTGTGACCTCGGGCGAGGCTGGAGGCATCACGCAGCATATTGGCGCTTACCATGTAGAGACCGAAAAGGGCGTCATTACCTTCCTCGATACCCCCGGTCATGCTGCTTTCTCCGCGATGCGCGCTCGCGGCGCTCAGGCGACCGATATCGTCGTACTGGTGGTCGCGGCCGACGATGGTGTCATGCCGCAAACCAAAGAAGCGATACAGCACGCAGCCGCGGCCAAAGTACCGTTGGTAGTCGCAGTCAATAAAATCGATAAAGAGGATGCCGACCCCGAGCGTGTCAAGAACGAGCTCGCGGCACTGGAAGTTATTCCAGAAGAGTGGGGCGGTGAGAATATCTTCGTCCAGGTTTCGGCGATTACCGGCGAAGGTATCGACGACATGCTGGAAGCTATTTTATTACAGTCGGAGATCCTGGAACTGGAAGCAGCCGGAAGTGGCAACGCGAAAGGTGTCGTGGTGGAAGCATCGCTCGACAAGGGGCGTGGTCCGGTCGCCACAGTACTGGTGCAGTCGGGACTATTGCAACAGGGGCAAATGCTACTGGCGGGTTCTCAATTTGGCCGTGTGCGGGCGATGTACGACGAATCGGCCAAAAGTATCAAAACGGCGGGGCCATCGATGCCGGTCCAGGTACTGGGTCTATCGGGAGTGCCCAACGCGGGAGACGATGTATTTATAGTCGACAACGAAAGGAAGGCGCGGGAATTTGCCGAAATTCGAGAAACAAAAATGCGCGATACAAAACTGGCCGATCAGCAAATAGCCAAAGTGCAGGGTATGTTTGACGCCATGACCGAGGGTCAGGCTGCGGAAGTCAATGTGCTGATTAAGGCAGATGTACAGGGCAGTGCAGAAGCGATTCGAGACGCGTTGGAAAAGTTGTCGACCGACGAGGTGCGCGCCAAACTGGTCGCATCTGGTGTTGGAGGCATCAATGAATCAGACATCAATCTGGCTGCTGCTTCATCGGCGATGGTGGTCGGATTTAATGTTCGTGCCGATGCCGCCGCCAAGCGCACCGCTGGCGACTACGGCATAGACATTCGTTATTTCAGTGTCATTTATGACGTGATCGACAATGTTAAATCGGCTATGTCGGGCATGTTGAAACCGGAATCGCGCGAAAATATTATTGGTCTGGCAGAAGTTAAAGACGTATTCCGCTCCCCCAAATTTGGCGATGTAGCGGGGTCCATTGTGGTCGAGGGCGTGGTGCGTAAAGGGCAACCGATTCGGGTGTTGCGCGAAAATGTCGTTATTTACGAAGGCGAACTCGAATCGTTGCGTCGATTCAAGGATCCTGTCGAAGAAGTACGTATGGGTACTGAATGTGGCATCGCGGTGAAAAACTATACCGATGTCCGCCCAGGTGACCAGATAGAAGTATTTGAGCGCATCGAAGTAGCCCGAACGCTCGATTAATTTCAATTTTGGTAAATAACAGGGTTGCATTAATGCCAAAAGATTATCCGCGTAGTGAACGGCTGGCTTCGCAAATCCAGCGGGAGCTGGCGAGCCTGATTCAAAACAGCGTGAAAGATCCCCGCATGGCCACACCGAGTATCCTTGAGGTCATAGTCACCAGGGATTTATCCCAGGCCAGGGTGTATTTCAGTGTTCTCAATGAAGAGGACTCGGATCAAACCCTGGAAGCGCTCAATCACGCCAGTGGTTATTTGCAGCGTAAGGTTGGTAAGGTGTTGAAGGCTCGCATCACCCCCCGGCTGGTTTTCATCTACGACGACACCAACATCCGTGGTCGGAATATGTCCGATCTGATCGATTCGGCCATCGCCAGAGACAAGTCGAACTCGAGTTCCTGACCAGGTATATGTCCATGGGTCGCCGAGCGCGCAAACCAGGAGGCTTTCGGGATTTAGACGGTATCCTGTTACTGCACAAGCCGGTCGGTACTAGCTCCAATCGGGTCCTGCAGAAAATCCGGCATCTATTCAGGGCGAATAAGGCAGGCCACACCGGTAGCCTCGATCCACTCGCCAGTGGCATGTTGCCGATCTGTTTCGGTGAAGCGACCAAGTTTTCAGGCTTCCTGCTTGATGCGAGTAAATACTACCGGGTCGTGTGCCAACTCGGCAAAACCACCAGCACCGGCGATGCGGAGGGAGAAGTGACCGCCGAATTGCCGGTGGAGGTTAACCTCGGGCAGGTCGAGTCGGTCTTGAAGCAGTTCATTGGTACGGTTGACCAGGTACCTCCGATGTATTCGGCGGTCAAACATAAAGGGCAGCGACTGTACCACCTGGCGAGGAGCGGCAGGGAAGTCGAACGTGCGGCTCGATCGATCCAGATTCACTCGCTGGAACTCGTCGATCTTAGCGATGATCGGCTCGAACTCGATGTCCATAGCTCCAAGGGAACCTATATCAGGACTTTGGCCGAGGATATAGGAAAGGCTCTGGGATGCGGCGCCTACGTCGCCCGGCTGGAACGTACCGGGGTGCAGGCATTTTTGCATCAGCCGTGTTATACGCTGGAGCAATTAGCCGAACTGGCGGGACAGGGGCTGGATAAACTGGATACTTGCCTGTTGCCGGTGAATGGCGCTCTGGCCGAGTTGCCGCAGCTGGTTATCGATACCCTGACGGTCGATTTATTGAAACAGGGCCGGGCGGTACGGGTGAGCAATGCCCCGGCATCGGACCTGCTCAGTCTGGTTGCCGAAAGCGGTCAATTTATAGGTGTTGGAAAGGTGCTTGCGGATGGTAAAATTGCACCAAAAAGGCTAATGAATACAGCAAGATAGATGATATTGAAGAGGCGTTAAATATTAACTGCCGGTTTTGCCGTGAAATTCCTTGTGACTACCTGCACAGATAGGTAGAATACCTGCCTTTTTCGGGCCTACTTGCGAGGTTTAATACATGTCGATGTCAGCTGACCAAAAGCGGGTAATCATAACCGATCACCAGCGAAGCGATGGTGATACCGGGTCACCAGAGGTGCAGGTCGCACTGCTGACTCATCAAATCGGACATTTAACCGAACATTTCAAGCAGCACATCCATGACCATCATTCACGCCGCGGATTGTTGAAGATGGTTAACCAGCGTCGCAGTTTACTGGATTATTTAAAATCCAAAAATCAGCAACGCTATAAGGACCTGATCGGAAAACTCGGTCTGCGTCGATAACTTCTACGTCGGCGGCTTCTGCGTCGAAAACTAAAGAGAGCACAGTGAATCCAATTAAAAAGACATTTCAGTACGGCGAGCATCAGGTTACGCTGGAAACCGGGGAAATAGCGCGTCAGGCCAGTGGTGCTGTTATCGTCAGTATGGCGGAAACCATGGTGATGGTAACCGTGGTGGGATCCAGGAATGCCGACCCGGGCCGCGGTTTCTTCCCACTGACCGTCGACTATATCGAAAAAACCTACGCGGCGGGCAAAATTCCCGGAGGCTTTTTCAAACGAGAAGGTCGACCCAACGAAAAGGAAACCCTGACCTGCCGACTCATAGACCGACCCATCAGACCCTTATTCCCCAAAGGGTTCATGAACGAAATTCAGGTAGTTGCAACCGTAATCTCTCTCAATAACCAAATCGACCCGGACATTCCTGCATTAATTGGGGCCTCGGCGGCGATTTCAATTTCAGGCATACCGTTCAATGGCCCAATCGGCGCCGCCAGAGTCGGCTATCTCGATGGCCAGTACATTCTTAACCCGACCAACAGTCAGATCGCCGAATCCGATCTCAACCTGGTCGTCGCCGGCACCGAAAATGCCGTGCTGATGGTCGAATCCGAAGCCAACTGCCTGTCCGAAGAAGTGCTGCTCGGCTCAGTCACCTACGGGCACGAACAAATGCAAACCGCTATTCAGGCAATCAAGGAATTCAGTGCCGAAGTCAACACGATTGCCTGGGAATGGCAGGCGCGCGAAGCAGACGAAGCTTTGA
>JBGMRM010000088.1:0-6739 GCA_048061415.1 Gammaproteobacteria bacterium
GAGGACAGTTAATGAAGGACTATTTTTATCAAACGGGAGGGATTCACTATGCATACCTATACTCCAAAACGTAGTAGGTCGTTTGTAGCAGCCTTATCGGGCTATTTCAAAGAAATATTTGGCAATATCAGCACATGCGCGATTCGAAAGACGCGTCTTTTGAAGCGATCCGGCACCACGTCTCTTTTTGCCGCGATGCTAATCGCTGCATTCAATTCACCGCTACATGCCCAGGGGTACCCAACCGTCTATTGCGATGCGCCGGGAGCCAATCTTCAACAGGTGATCGATAATGGAGCCGAGGGCGGTAAGATCTTTCTTACCGGAGTCTGTAATGACTAAAATTATCATTACAGTAATACTTTTAACACTGGCTTCGACTGCACAGGCAGAGCTCTACATGGAGATGAGTGTGGAAGAGGGTGGGGATACTCTCGCCAGTTCACCCTCATATTCTGTCAATGCAGGTAGCGGCTTAAAACTTGCGTTCGGAATTCAAAACATAGTGGGCGAATATGGAGAGTCTCTATCGCTCTCGCTCGGGCAGCTGACTGATTTTCTTGATGCCTACGATGGTATCGTCGAAACCAGTACGATTACCTTAGAAGCGATTTACTCCATTCCAAGAGGCAATCATCGTTTTGGCTTCGGTGGCAGTTTCCATATAGGTCCGACCTATGAAGAGGATATTGCCGGGTCTCCACCCTTGAAAATTGATTTTGACGATGCCCTGGGATTAATACTGCAATACAGCTACGCACGGAAACCCGGCCCCGGATTCCAGGTTGGCGTTCGCTATACGCAAATGGAATACAAAGCCAATGGCCTTAGCCTGGATGCCAGTAGTTATGGAATTTTTATATCCAACGGATTCTAGCCTGACTCGATTCCGGAAGACCTGGATTATGCAGATCTTCCGGAAGTCCAACGAAATTACTCGCGAACCCTAATACGATTTACTTTTCCTGTAGCTCTCGCTCATCGCATCGATCGCCAGACTGAAAACCCAGGGGCGCATCGCCAACAGTATTCCGGTACTTTTTTTCTTCCCCGCTTTCATCGAATGGTCCATCGTCGCGAGATCGTTAACCTCTCGCAACAGTATCTCCATTTTTCTTTTCAGGATATTAATTGATGCCGGCGACAATTCCAGTACTTCGAAATCCAGGAATTGTTCTTCCCTGAGAAAGCGGTCGTTCAAAATTTCACTAAATGCCAGTTGCTCATGGCATTTTCTAACAGCGCCGTCTTTTCTCCAACGGATATTATGCGCGGTTAAGGTTTTAACCCTGTTATTGGGGAGTAATGAAATCAGCCTGAGTTTATCCAGCGTGGTGAAAACCTTGATGACCTCGGGCTCGGTCCAGTCAAAGGCATCATTAATCCGGCCGAAATCCCATCCGTTTAGAATCAGGTGGAATCCGATCAGGAGTTTCACGTCATCGGCAAGCGCCTGCTCCTGTTCGATCGATAGCGTATGCAGGTCCTTAATCCCATCCTCTTCCCTGGCTATCCTGCAGACATCAAAAATACTCATCCCGACTAATTCACAAACCTGTTCGAAGCGGCGCAAGGAAAGGTTATTACTGGCAAACAGTCTTTTAACTGAAGACTCGCTGAGATTCATCGATAGCGCCAAATTTTTATAGGTCAATCCTCTCATTTTCAAACAGCGCTTGAGCGCCGATACCAGGAGTTTTGATTCGCGTGCCTGCGCCATATGCCCTCCAAAAGTATCAGAAATAGGCCTCAATAGTATCATTATAAAGTACTAATGAACATTAGTATTGTATTGTGAATTTGAATTATTAGTCTTGATATTACGAACCTGTCAGGCAAGGAAACGAAAAAATGGATAGATTATCCGTAAATTAGTCGCGCCACCCAGCACCCTGGGGTAGTGAAGTCTGTCAGTTCGATTCGGAGCTGCCGGAGCAACAAACTGTAAACTTGCTGTTAGGGATTATTAACCGGAAATTGGAGATTATGACGTGAATAAAGGACTTAAATTATTAGTAGCCGTTTTTGTGATGTCTTTGGTCGGCTGTGCCGGCCTACAGACCAGAACGAGTAGCAGTGTGGTTGACTATTTATATCCAGATAAATCGGAAACGAAGGTTCAGCCATCAATCCCCGCCTTAAATATTCCAATTAAAGTAGGAATAGCATTCGTTCCCGAGATGCCAAACCGGTCGAGTGGGACAAATTTATGGAATGGAGTTGTAGGAGGCGGTGCACTTACCGAGGCGAAAAAAGCAGAGCTTCTTGAAAAGGTAGCAGATAACTTTAGAGCGCATAAATTTGTTAGCGAAATAGAAGTTATTCCTTCCGTGTATTTAACTGCTGGTGGCGGGTTTTCAAATCTCGAGCAAATTAGAACGATGTATGGAATCGATGTAATCGCTCTGGTTTCTTATGATCAGGTTCAATTTACCGACGAGGGATGGCTGTCATTTAGCTACTGGACAATAATCGGCGCTTATATCATCTCGGGTGAGAAGAATGATACGAGCACGATGATTGATACAGCGGTATTCGATATACAAAGCAAAAAAATGCTTTTCCGCGCACCTGGCACCAACAATATCAAAGGTAGTTCCACTCCTATTAATCTAACTGAAGAGCTTCGTGAAGACAGTATAAAGAGCTTTGAAGCGGCGACCGATAATATGATCAAAAACCTTGATACGCAGTTATCGGGCTTTAGAGCTAAAATCAGGAAAAATCCTGAAAAGGTAAAAGTTACCTACCGTAAAGGATACTCGGGTGGATATTCCGGTGGGGGTACATTTAGTCTGATGGAAATAGCTTTAATGGTTCTTCTTTTCACCATCGCAGGGTTAAAAAAGAATTTAACAAAGCGGGAAGGAAGGGCGACGTAATATCGAAGTTACTATTGAAGATAAAAAATGTAAAATATATCCACCACTAGTCTAGTAACTAACATTTACCAAAAATACTGATTGGCCCTGTTATTTTTGAAGGCAACCGAGGTAAAAATAACAGGGGTGATCCCTAATACGAATTAATTTAGGGAGTCGAACGATGGACAGGCATATAAAAAAGATATTAAAAGGGCTCATACCTGTACTTTTAATATTTTCAAATACCGTAGTAGCCGCCGCGGCCGAACTGGATGAGGCCGTCAAAATATACTATGCAGGATTTCCGGATCAGGCAATCAGGCTGATTAAACCCCTGGCAGTGTCCGGGGATGTAGACGCGCAGTATTTGCTTGGTAATATTTTATATAGTCTGTCGAAAACTAAAAAATATAGCGGAACCGATGATCCGGTCAAATGGTATAAAATGGCCGCAGCACAAGGCTCGCCCGCTGCGAATTATGCGCTTGGAGCGATTTTTCATAACAGATGGAGCAAATCGAAGCGGAATGAAGACGTTGCGCTGGCAATATCTTATTATCAGAAAGCAGTCGAATTAGGCTATAAAAATGCACAGGTTCCCTTAACTAAGCTTGTATCCCGACGTGAATATTCTGCTAAGAGCAAACCACTATCTCACGCTAATGCGTCGATAGAGCACTCAAAGCGGGCCTCGCAAATTTCTGATGAAAATAGCAGTAAAGAACCAGGTACCGTTGAATTAGCTAGCATCGCTAAACAAATCCCCGTTGAAGTTAGCGCCAGTGAGCCAGATGCCGTTAATTTGGCAGGCCTCGTCAAGCAAATTCCTGGTGAAGATAGCGCTGGTGAACCCGGCACCGTCGATTTAGCCGACATCGCTAATCAATGCAGCAACTACACTCAAACAGGATTCGATTATTACGCCGAGTCGATAAAGGGCGCATATATGGTAGGAAATGCAAAAATAGATGCTGTCCTGGCTAGCGCCTCGAATTTAAATACCCGCCTGCTAAGATTAACCAAAAAACAATTTGGTATCGTGATTAATTTGACCCTGAATGAAGTGCCGAAAGAAATAGCCACAGGACTTAAACAGGGGCGCGATTTTGGAATTACGGGTATCGTTGAGCAATCGCAAATGACTGGTTCCAGCTGCGATGTAATCTTGAGGTATCAGTCAACTGGATGAACCCATTGATTACGAACTTGACATCTGACATCCATATTTGTACTGTTTCCGTTTAGCGCTGATTTGTTTCTCGGCTTGCAGGCGCTGGCAGATCCGTTCATCGGATTTGCCATATAAATTTGCTAAAGAGGGTGATCGTAATACTACCCCGTATTTTTATATCCCCTCCCGAGTTATTCGTTTAGGAGTTAACTCGTGATTGATCAATCCTGTCATTTTGCCACCCAGGCAATCCGTACCGGGCATCGGCGTACGCCGGAGAACGAACACGGCGAACCCATTTTTACCACATCGAGTTTCGTGTTTGACAATGCGGCACAGGCGGCGGCACGATTCTCCGGCGATGAGCCTGGTAATATCTATTCGCGCTTTACCAACCCGACAACGAACAACTTTGAACAACGACTCGCTGCACTCGAAGGCGGTGAGTGCTGTGTTGCTACCGCCTCGGGTATGTCGGCGATTATGGCCATTTGCGTCGCGCTGTTGCGGGCTGGCGATCATGTCGTTTCATCGCGTTCGATCTTTGGCAGCACCACGACCCTGTTCGATAAATACTTAACCCGGTTTGGCATCGAGACCAGTTTTGTCGGTCAAACCGATTTACGCGACTGGAAAGCGGCTATAAATACCAGCACGCGCATGTTGTTTCTGGAGACCCCGTCTAACCCACTTAGCGAGATAGCCGACATCCGCGAACTGGCTGCGCTCGCGCACGAAAATGATTGCCTGCTGGTGGTCGATAACTGCTTCTGTACGCCCGCATTGCAAAAACCCCTGCTATTCGGTGCTGACTTGATCGTGCATTCTGCGACCAAGTACCTGGATGGCCAGGGCAGGATTGTCGGCGGTGCGGTAGTAGGCGATCGACAAAGGGTGGGCGAGGATATTTTCGGCGCGATTCGAACCACCGGACCCTGTATCAGCCCCTTCAATGCCTGGGTAGCATTAAAGGGTCTCGAGACGCTCGACTTGCGTATGAAAGCGCATTCGGATCAGGCCATGGAAATAGCCCTTTACCTGTCAGACCATCCGCAGGTGGAGCGGGTGTATTACGCTGGCCTGGCATCGCACCCACAACACGAACTCGCAAAGCAGCAGCAAAGTGGATTCGGTGGGGTCGTGTCATTTGTGGTCAAAGGTGGGCGGGAGAAGGCCTGGAAGGTGATCGATAGCACCCGCATGCTTTCCATTACCGCTAATTTGGGTGATGTCAAAACCACCATCACCCACCCGGCTACGACCACGCACGGGCGCCTCAGCGATGAACAAAAAGTGCAGTCCGGGATTAGTGAGGGCCTTATCCGTATAGCGGCGGGACTCGAGTCTATTGACGATATAATCGCCGATATCAGTAGTGGTCTGGATTCTTAGTCCATTATGTCAATCGGTCTGTATCAGTGTGTCCAGGATGCCCTGTTGCAATCCGATCCCCAGGGCAAATGCGAATCCGTCGCAAGGTTGCTTGAACGCTGGCGCGAGGGAGAGTTATCGAGCGACCGGGAAACCCCGATACTGGATATAGACCAGCCCGGCAGACCCGGGCTACCGCGGTTGATAGACCCGCGCAAACTCGGTCGACGAACCACATCGAGTGAAGTAGGCCGGGCCTGCCTGCTGCATGCGTTCACGCATATTGAATTTAACGCGATTAATATCGCGCTCGATGCGGTGTATCGATTCCGACAAATGCCCGACCAATTTATTAGCGACTGGCTACAGGTGGCCGCCGAAGAAGCCAGGCATTTCAAGCTGCTTAGCGAGGAGCTGATCGAACGAAGTTCTTTTTACGGCGCGTTCGATGCGCACGATGGCCTGTGGGATATGGTGTGTAGGACGCGCCATGATGTACTGCATCGTATGGCGATGGTTCCGAGGGTGATGGAGGCACGAGGACTGGACGTGACACCGGCAATGATCGATCGTTTTACGCAAGTAGGGGACCGACGGGCGGTCGATATTTTCGAAATTATCTATCGCGAAGAAATAGGCCACGTTCGAATAGGCAATCACTGGTATCAATATATATGCGGACAACGCCAACTCGAAGCTGCCGAGACTTTCCAGTCCCTGGTGAAGCAATACTTAAATGGTAAATTACGTGGTCCATTTAACTGGCCGGCGCGTCTCGAAGCCGGGTTTGAAGCGCCCGAGCTCAGTGCGCTGGAGCAGGGCTTAAGTTGATATACAGCTTTTACCGGCGCGCGGCATGTTGAACTGCATCTGGATGTCAGATGGTCTAGACGTTCACTAGATTCGTGAGTCGTGTAGCACGAATCCTGTTGCATCGCGCCAGCTTAAATAACTCGGCTCCGGGTTCCAGTCACCGAGCACGTAGCGGGTGCGCGAACGGGCATAATGATGGACTCCGGGGCGATGGGTATGACCATGAATTAAGATATCGACTTCATGCCGGTCGAAACAGGATTGAACCGCATCGTTATTGACATCCATAATTTCTACTTTTTTTTGCGCCATTGCAGCCGTGCTTTCCGAGCGCAAATCTTCCGCTGTTTTTTGCCGATCGGCCAGAGATTTTTGCAAAAAATCGGCCTGCCATTCCGGGGTGCGCACCATCTTGCGAAATGCCTGGTAGTCATGGTCATCGGTACACAGTAAATCGCCATGCAGCATAATGACCCGCAGCCTGCCCAGAGCAAGACGTATCGGTTCGGTGATAATTTCC
>JBGMRM010000089.1:0-6712 GCA_048061415.1 Gammaproteobacteria bacterium
CGCTACCAAAGCCCCCAGGTCGAGGGCATAGATAATGCTTTCGAGCAATACGTCCGGGACTTCTTCCTCGACGATTTTTCGTGCCAAACCCTCGGCTATAGCAGTCTTACCTACGCCTGCTTCACCGACGAGTAAAGGATTGTTTTTACGTCGCCGGCAAAGGGTCTGGATGATACGATCTGTTTCAATATCCCGGCCGATCAATGGATCGATCTTTCCTTCGATAGCGACCTGGTTCAAATTGGTAGCAAATTGCTCCAGTGGATTGGCTTTATCGGTATCGCCCGGTATCGCTTCGGCCTCGTGGGTGAAGGACTCTTCTTCGTTGTCGTTACTAATGCGAGTAATTCCATGCGACAGGTAATTGGTGATATCCAGACGCTCTATATTATGCTTATCCAACAAGTAAACGGCGTGGGAATCCTGTTCAGAAAAAATTGCAACCAGTACGTTGGCGCCGGATACCTCACCATTACCCGAGGACTGAACATGGAACAACGCCCGTTGCAGCACCCGTTGGAATCCCAGGGTTGGCTGGGTATCCCTGTCTTCATCGTCCAGTAATAACGGTGTATTCTGATCGACAAAGATTTCAAGTTCGGTTTTTAATAGCTGTACATCTCCACCGCAGGCCTCCAGCACTGCCGACGCGGCGTCATTACCTGTAAGCATTAACAGGAGGTGTTCAACGGTGATAAACTCGTGCCGCTTCTCGTTAGCCTCATGAAAAGCCCTGTTGAGTGATTGCTCAAGTTCTTTGTTTAACATCTCATCTATCCAGAATACAAACTTTCGACCAGGTTAAATTTAATATAGCTTATTTGACCCGTAAATTTTCGGTTTATTCAACATAATTAATAAACTATGTTGAATAATTGCGATTGACGCCTGACGAGACCTAGCCCGCATATTGCATCGAGGGAATCGGGTTCAGGTATAAACTGTATATTTCTCATTCCACGATTTTCGCGCCTAAATACTTGGAGGCTATTGATATAAGTCATAAAATTATCACCGCCTTCATGCAATTTGCGGGTTAGTCTAACTCTCTTCCATATCGCATAACAAAGGGTGTTTATTTTCCCGAGAATAGCTGTTTACCTGGGTGACCCTGGTCTCGGCAATATCGCGGGTAAATATACCACATACCCCTTTTCCCGATTTGTGTACAGTTAACATTATGCGAGTCGCATTTTCGCGGCTGTGGCTAAAAATAGCTTCGAGTACATGAACCACAAATTCCATCGGCGTATAGTCGTCGTTGAGAATGATGACCTTATACATCGGTGGTTTACTGAGTTTTGCCTTACTGCCCTCAAGTAACAGCGTATCGTCATCGTCGTTGTCCAGATGCTGTTGGGACATGAAGAGTTCCTGCCGTCTACCAATGGATATAAAATACGACTAGGCTTGATAAATATCAAGGCTTGGTTATCATTAATTCCCCAGAATCAGGGTGAAATATCGCAGGTCACCTCGGTTATGCAAGGAGTTAACGAAGGTTTTTCAATCGAAATTTTACATGAATTTTAACCTGAGGAGGCCATGCATTTTGCAGGGTTTCCTTAATAATGATCACCAAAGGGAGAAAAGAAGCATGCCTATCGGGACAGTAAAATGGTTTAGCAACGTAAAAGGCTACGGGTTTGTAAATACGGATGACGATGCAGAGGCAGATATCTTTGCCCATTTTTCCGCGATCGAAATGGATGGTTACAAAAAACTAACCTCCGGCCAGAAAGTAGAGTTCGATATTGACGAAGGCCCCAAGGGCCTGCAGGCACAGAACATTCGCTCGGTGAGCAATTAACCAAAATCCATTTTGTTAGATAATCCAATTTTTTAAGGAAGCTATAGCGAGCAATTACGCTCGTCTCAGGTACGATTAAATTGCCGGCAGGGCCTGATTTGGTTGCAAGCTATCATTACACGATTTCAAAACAAGAGGCATCTATGAGTTATCAGCACATAAAAATACCCGATCAGGGTGAAAAAATAACCACAAACGAAGATTTAAGCCTCAATGTTCCAGACAACCCCGTGATTCCCTATATCGAAGGTGATGGTATCGGATCCGATATCACCCCGGTGATGATCGAAGTAGTTAATGCTGCGGTCGAGCGCGCCTACTCGGGGAATAAGCGCATTGCCTGGATGGAAATATACGCCGGTGAAAAAGCCACGCGGATTTACGGCGAGGACGAATGGCTTCCCAAGGAATCTCTATCTGCGATGCAGGACTACGTGGTCTCTATAAAGGGCCCTCTTACCACGCCTATCGGTGGTGGCATCCGATCGCTGAATGTATCGATAAGGCAGCAGCTCGACCTCTATGCCTGCGTCAGGCCAATTCGCTATTTCTCCGGGATTCAGACGCCTTTGAAGCGGCCTGAAAATACTGACATGGTTATATACCGGGAAAACACCGAAGACATATACGCGGGCATCGAGTGGGAATCGGGTTCTGACGAAGTCAACAAGGTGATCAAATTTTTTATTGAAGAAATGGGGGTAACCAGTATTCGTTTTCCCGAAACATCCGGTATAGGTGTCAAGCCTGTGTCTTCTCAGGGCACGAAGCGGCTGGTGCGTAAGGCGCTGCAGTACGCAGTCGACAACGACCGGCAATCGGTCACCCTGGTACACAAGGGCAACATCATGAAATTTACCGAAGGTGGATTTAGAAACTGGGGGTATGAACTGGCCAAAGAAGCCTATGGTGCGGTAGAAATTGGAGACGGGCCCTGGTGTGAATTCAAGAATCCAAAAACAGGCAATACGATTACGGTCAAAGATGTCATCGCGGATAATTTCCTTCAGCAAATCCTCACGCGGCCGACCGAATACGATGTCATAGCAACGCTGAATCTGAACGGGGACTATATATCCGATGCACTTGCAGCGCAGGTCGGCGGCATCGGCATAGCGCCGGGCGCAAATATCGCCGATACGGTCGGCGTGTTCGAAGCCACCCATGGCACCGCCCCCAAGTACACCGGTCAGGACAAGGTTAATCCTGGCTCGATCATACTTTCCGCCGAGATGATGCTGCGCTACATGGGCTGGACCGAAGCGGCCGATCTGGTGATTAAAGGCATGGAGGGCGCCATTGGCGCCAAACAGGTGACTTATGATTTGGCGCGTAATGAACCCGATGCAACCGAATTAAGCACCTCCGCTTTTGGGGAGGCTGTAGTCAGTTATATGGAATGACCGTTTCGGGTCTCGCTGATCCTGTCATTCCTGGCTGAACAGGTGGCTGGCCGTTTCCACCCGGTGCAACCCAGTGTCCTCCACGATGCGCGCCGCGATTTCTTCCACCGACATTGTCGTGGTATTTAGAAATGGCACCTTGTGCCGGTAATACATTTCCTCAGTGGCTCGTAATTCATAGCGACACTGCTCAAGCGAGGAATATCGACTATTGGGCCGGCGTTCCTGGCGGATATTAACCAGACGATTCGGGTCCGTACTCAACCCGTATAACCGGTTTTTGAATGGCCGGATGGGGACTGGCAGTTGTTCCGACTCCATATCCTCTTCGGTAATCGGGTAGTTCGCCGCTTTCAGGCCAAACTGCAATGCCAGATACAGGCAGCTGGGAGTTTTCCCTGTCCTGGAAACACCGATTAATATGATGTCTGTCTCGTCGTAACTTCGAGTTTTGCCACCGTCATCGTGAATCAGCGAAAAATCGATCGCGTTTATTCTCGATTCATAGAGCGATGGATTTGCTATGCGGTGAGACCGCCCACCCTGGTTCGACGAAGCAGTATCCAGAATTTTCTCCAGACGCGGCAAAAAATCCCCGAAAGGATCGAGGATCAGCGCATTACACTGGTTGATTATTTTTTTCAGCTCCGGGTTTGCCATAGTCGAGATCACAATAGGCAACTCGCCCTGCTCGTCGATACCCTGGTTGATTTCCGCGCTGACGGCATTCGCTTTTTCCAGCGTATCGATAAAAGGGATTGTCTTGGTTTTGAAATTAAGTTCGGGAAACTGTGCAAGCAAACTATGGCCCAGGGTTTCCGCCGTAATTGCGGTGCCATTGGATAAAAAATAGACTTGTCTGCTATCTGCCCGCATAGTGCCACTAATAATATCGAATCTGGCCTGCTTTTGCGATCTGCTTTAAGGAAGGTCTGATTTATTCAAAGGTCCCCTAATATTATAAACCGGTTCGCCTCGGAGAAAGTGCGATAGACCAGGCTGAGTAAATTCTTATCGATATTTCTGTGATGCGAGCCGGTTTGAATATGATAAAGTCGCGGTCATAGATTTACTCAAAGAGCTGTTTCGAATGTCGATAAATATTATGCCCCTGGATCAACTGGGAATGGATGACGTGCCACTGGTAGGCGGTAAAAATGCCTCGCTCGGCGAAATGATAGGCCATCTGGGTGATCTGGGTATATTAGTACCTGGCGGGTTTGCGACTACTGCCCAGGCATTTAACCATTTTCTTAATGAGGCCGGTTTGACCGGTAAAATCCAGCAGGCTCTCGATCGGCTCGATATCAACAATGTCAGGGAGCTGGCGCGAACCGGGAAGCAGATCAGAAGCTGGATAGCCGCATCCTCTTTACCGTCCCAGTTTGAAAGCGATATTAGCTCGGCCTACGAAGCTATGGCGATCAATGGCAATGCAGCCACCGTAGCGGTCCGCTCATCTGCGACTGCCGAAGACCTGCCCGATGCATCGTTCGCAGGCCAGCAGGAAACCTATTTGAATATCACCGGTACGGAGCAGGTGTTGCAGGCGATTAAACTGGTATTCGCCTCGTTGTTTAATGATCGAGCCATTTCTTACAGGGTGCACCAGGGATTTAAGCACGCAGAAGTGTCCCTGTCTGCGGGAATACAGCGCATGGTACGCAGCGACCTGGCCTCAAGCGGTGTTATGTTCAGCATCGATACCGAATCCGGATTTGAAGACGTGGTATTTATTACCAGTAGCTATGGCCTGGGGGAAACTGTAGTACAGGGCGCGGTTAACCCGGATGAATTTTATGTCTATAAGAAAAATCTCGGGCAGGTTCCTCGCAGTATTTTACAAAAAACCCGGGGCAGCAAACTGATTAAGATGACCTATGCCGATGGTGATACGCCAGGCCAGGCGATCCAGACTGTGGCAGTAGATCCGGCGGATCAAAATCGGTTTTCTATCGACGATGCGGAAATCACTGCGCTCGCTCGAATGGCAATCACGATCGAACAACACTATGGTCGACCGATGGATATCGAATGGGCCAAGGATGGAGAAGATGGCCGGCTGTATATCGTCCAGGCGCGGCCGGAAACAGTGCAATCGCGTACTAACCAGGTGGTAGAACGTTTTATTCTGCAACAAAAAGTCGAACCCATTATCGAAGGGCGCGCGGTTGGAAATCGAATCGGCCAGGGAACAGTAAAAGTCATCAGGGATCTATCGCAGATGAATCAGATTAAAGACGGAGACGTTCTGGTCACCGATATGACCGACCCCGATTGGGAACCAATCATGAAAATCGCCTCCGCGATTGTGACCAACCGTGGAGGCCGAACCTGTCATGCGGCGATCATCGCTCGCGAACTCGGTATTCCGGCGGTAGTGGGCACGGGTAACTGCACCGAAACCCTGACCCATGGAGACCAGGTCACAGTTTCCTGTGCCGAGGGGGATGCCGGTTATGTCTACCCCGGATTACTCGAGTTTGTTCACCATGTGCACGAGTTGAGCAAAATGCCTGAAATACCGCTCAAGGTGATGATGAACGTGGGTAACCCGGAGCGCGCGTTTAGCTTTTCGAGGCTCCCACATGCCGGTATCGGACTGGCCCGGCTCGAATTTATCATCAACAAAATGATCGGTATCCATCCCCGGGCGCTGCTTGAATTCGATCAGATGGAGAGCGCGTTACAGCAGGAAATTACTCAACGCATCGCGGGATATTCCAGCCCTGTCGATTACTTTATCGACAGGCTGACCGAAGGCGTCTCTACACTGACGGCTGCTTTCGCACCGGAAACCGTGATCGTAAGGATGTCTGATTTTAAATCCAATGAATACGCCCATCTACTCGGTGGAGATATTTTCGAGCCCCATGAAGAAAACCCGATGCTGGGATACCGGGGAGCTTCACGGTATATCAGTGAGGATTTTAAACCCTGCTTTCAACTAGAATGCGCTGCGATAAAACAGGTTCGAGAGCAGATGGGAATGAGAAATCTGGAAATCATGATTCCTTTCGTGCGTACCCTGGACGAGGCACGCGCCGTGCTCGAGGTTCTTAAGGAAAATGGACTGGAGCGTGGTGTGGATGGGCTCCGGGTAATCATGATGTGTGAAATTCCGTCGAACGTGATTTTAGCCCAGGAGTTCCTCGAATATTTCGATGGATTTTCGATTGGTTCAAACGATTTAACCCAGCTGACATTAGGGCTAGATCGAGATTCCGGGCTCGTAGCTGCAGGGTTTGACGAACGTGACCCTGCGGTCATGAAACTTTTAAAACAGGCGATCGAGGCCTGTAAATCTGCCGGTAAATATGTTGGCATTTGTGGCCAGGGCCCTTCCGATCATCCCGATCTGGCGAAGTGGCTACTACAACAGGGAATCGATAGCGTATCGCTCAACCCCGATAGCGTAATCGATACCTGGTTATTCATGGCGGATCAAAAAACCACCTGACCATGCAGTGGTGGTCGTACGCGAGGTCGGATCACTGAC
>JBGMRM010000090.1:0-6562 GCA_048061415.1 Gammaproteobacteria bacterium
TATCGAAAACGATAAAATGGTTATGCAACATACGAATACTGGGGACGCCGGGAGAACTTAACGGCCAGGTTGCATCGAGGCTGGCTTCACCACATAAGATCAGGTGTGAGTCGGC
This sequence comes from Gammaproteobacteria bacterium, assembly GCA_048061415.1. Classification (GTDB taxonomy): domain Bacteria; phylum Pseudomonadota; class Gammaproteobacteria. Next base: position 116 of record JBGMRM010000090.1, read on the forward strand.
GTCGGGAAAAATCTCCCCCATGTAGTCGAGCAGAATCTGGCTCATCCGGTTCCAGACATTTCTGACGTTTTCAGGAACCTGTGTACGCCTTACCGGGCGTCCCAAAGGATCGAGGATTATTTTGGAGGTATTGTAGATTATGGATGCATCGAAAATATTGGAATGCCCCAGTGCCTTTCGATATAGCAACAGGTTTTCACTGTTTTGCAACAGGCCGTTGTTGTGCACGAGATCATTCAGGTTTTCGGTACTGTTGTAAAATTCATTGGGTTTCATGCCCTCGGGTACGTCCAGTGGGATAGGCCGATAGGGGATGGTGATTTCTCTGGGGCCGGTGGTCATAGTTTTTGATCAAAATCCATTGCTGGTTTCAGGATACAGGAATTAATTCCGCTTTAGACTTCAAATAAATTTGGGTAGATATCGATTAATTGTATATCTATAGCCGACACTGCCTGAAATTGACTTGTTACACGGCTTTACGCAGACTTGGCAGCCTTGATATGCTATGTGCTACGTTAGTTTGGGATTATCTCGACGCTTCAGCTATGCTGGGGATCAAGGATATTCCGGGGCCATATCCCGGCCAGTTAAAAGCAGGTAATCATGGGTAGGTATTCGATTTTCTCGCTCGCGCGCAACGCGTTGAGCCACCACGAAAACTGGGCCGAAGCCTGGCGTAGTCCCGAGCCTGAAAAAGAATACGAAGCGATCATCGTCGGCGGTGGCGGTCACGGGCTGGCCACGGCTTATTACCTGGCCAAAGAGCATGGCATGAGCAATGTGGCGGTACTCGAAAAGGGCTGGATAGGCGGTGGCAATACCGGGCGGAATACCACCATCGTGCGCTCCAATTATCTGTGGGATGAGTCCGCGCACCTCTACGAAAAATCGATGAAGCTGTGGGAGGGTTTGAGCCAGGAGCTGAACTATAACGTCATGTTCAGCCAGCGTGGGGTCTACAATCTCGGTCACACGCTACAGGATATGCGCGATATCCAGCGCCGGGTGAATGCCAATCGGCTCAATGGCATCGATGGGCATGTCGTCAGTGCGGAGGAAATCAAGCGCGCGATTCCGGCGATCAATATCGACCAGGGTTGCCGCTACCCGATTCTCGGCGCTTCTTTCCAGCCGCGCGGCGGTGTCGCACGCCACGACGCGGTCGCCTGGGGCTTTGCGCGTGGTGCCGATATGCGCGGCGTCGATATCATCCAGAATTGCGAAGTTACCGCGATTCGCCAGAGCGATGGCGTGGTGACCGGTGTCGAGACCACTCGCGGAACGATTTCGTCGAAAAAGGTTGGCGTCGTGGTGGCAGGCCACTGTTCGGTGCTGGCTGAAATGGCCGGGTTCCGCCTGCCGATCGAAAGTCATCCGTTGCAGGCACTGGTGTCCGAGCCGATCAAGCCGGTACTCGATACCGTGGTGATGTCGAACGCGGTGCACGGTTACGTGAGCCAGTCCGACAAGGGCGACCTGGTAATCGGCGCGGGAATCGACAGTTACAATGGCTACGGGCAGCGCGGCAGTTTTTCAGGCATAGAGCATACCGTAGCCGCGATCGTCGAACTGTTCCCGATCTTTAGCCGCGTGCGTATGAATCGCCAGTGGGGCGGGATCGTCGATACCGCCCCCGATGCCTGCCCGATCATCGGCAACACGCCAGTCAGGGGGCTTTATTTCAACTGTGGCTGGGGTACCGGTGGATTCAAGGCGACCCCGGGGTCGGGCTGGGTGTTCGCGCATAATGTGGCGACCGGCGAACCGCACGAACTCAACCGCCCGTTTGCGCTCGAGCGTTTCGTGACCGGTCATTTGATCGATGAACATGGCGCTGCAGGCGTCGCACACTAACAGGCTGTTAGGAGAGATTCTCGATGCTGTTGATTGAATGCCCCTGGTGCGGTGAACGCGACGAAAGCGAATTTAGCTACGCCGGTGAGGCGCATATCGCGCGCCCGTTAGAGACCGAAAAACTCAGCGATGAACAATGGGCGGATTACCTGTTCATGCGCAAGAATCCCAAAGGTTTACACCGCGAACAATGGCTGCACGCGGCCGGTTGTCGGCGTTATTTTAATGTCGAGCGCGATACCGCAAGCTACCAGATCAGTGGCTCGTATAAAATCGGCGAACAACCGCCCTCTGGAGATAAGGTATGAGCCAGCGCTATCGTATCGACGAAGGCGGCCGCATCGACCGCGAACGAACGATCCAGTTCCGCTTTAACGGCAAAGCCTATAGTGGGCAGGCTGGCGATACGCTGGCCTCGGCGCTGCTTGCGAACGGCGTGCACATGGTGGGCCGTAGCTGGAAATACCACCGGCCACGCGGCATTTTAAGCGCCGGTGCGGAAGAACCCAATGCGATCGTCCAGCTCGAAAAAGGGCAGTACACGGTTCCCAATGCGCGTGCGACCCAGGTGGAACTCTACCCTGGGCTGGACGCGAGCAGCGTCAATTGCTGGCCCAGCCTCGAATTCGACCTGATGTCGATCAACGGTTTTTTCAGCCGTTTGATGCCTGCGGGTTTTTATTACAAGACTTTTATGTGGCCGAAATTCATGTGGATGAAATACGAACATTTCATCCGCAAGGCGAGCGGCCTCGGCAACTCTCCGGAGTTACCTGACCCCGACCGGTACGAGCGGTCGCACGCGCATTGCGATCTGCTGGTGGTCGGTGGTGGTGTCGCCGGGCTGTGCGCAGCACTGGCAGCAGGGCGCGCCGGGGCACGTGTGATTGTTGCCGACGAACAAAACGAATTTGGTGGCCTGACGCTCGCTAGCCACGCGCAAATCGATGGCAGATCCGCCGATAGCTGGATCCAGGTGTGCGTTGCCGAATTGCAGAAATTGCCGGAAGTGACATTGTTGCCACGCAGCACGGTATTTGGCTACCATGACCAGAATTTCCTCACCATCAATCAGCGCCTGAGCGACCATCTGCCGCTCGAGGAGCGTAACGGTGGCCGCGAAAAACTGTGGCAGGTGCGCGCCCGCCAGGTCGTGCTCGCAACCGGTGCGATAGAGCGTCCGATTACCTTCGGCAACAACGATCGACCCGGTGTGATGCTGGCGTCGGCTGTTTCGACCTATGTCAATCGCTATGCGGTACGGCCGGGGAAACGCGCGGTGATATTCACCATCAATGATAGCGCTTATCAGACTGCACTGGATTTGAAAGCCGCCGGCAGCGAAGTAGTCGCGCTGGTCGATGCGCGCACCGCTTCGTCGAGCGAGATCGCCGAGACCGTGCGTAGTGCCGGAATCGAAGTGATCAACGCGAGCGTGGTGGTCAACGCCAAAGGGAGTAAGCGAGTACAGTCGGTAGCATTGATGAACCTGTCGGCCGATGCAAAATCGGTCAGCGGCCCAGGCAAGACGCTCGCCTGCGACCTGCTCGCGGTCTCGGGAGGCTGGAGCCCGGTGGTGCACCTGAGTTCGCAATCCGGGGCGAAAGCGGTTTGGCATGAAAAAGCGGCCATGTTCCGCCCTGGAAAGGGACAGCAGGCGCAGGCCTCGGTCGGCGCGGCCAATGGAACGCTCGATCTGAAATCCGCGCTGGAAGAAGCAACCGCGGCCGGAATCGCTGCTGCCGGTGCCTGCGGTTTCGATATGACGATGCCGGCGCCCGAGGCCGATGCGGTGTCGAGCGATCCGATCCTGCCGCTGTGGCTGGTGCCGTCACCGCAGGGAAAAGGCCGTGGCGCAAAGCAATTTATCGACCTGCAAAACGATGTCAGCGCCGCCGATATCCAGTTAGCCGCGCGCGAGGGATATCACTCGGTCGAACACGTGAAGCGCTACACCGCGATGGGTTTCGGGACCGATCAGGGCAAGACCGGCAATATCAATGGCATGGCGGTACTCGCCGATACGCTGGGGCAGAGTATCGCGGAAACCGGCACCACCACCTTTCGGCCTAACTATACGCCTGTGACCTTCGGGGCGATCGCCGGACAGGACCTTGGCGAGTGCCTGTTCGATCCAGTGCGCAAGACCGCGATGCACGCCTGGCACGAGGAAAACGGCGCTGAATTCGAAAACGTCGGACAGTGGAAACGGCCCTGGTATTATCCGAAGATCGGTGAATCGATACACGACGCGGTCAACCGAGAATGTCTCGCGACCCGTAACAGCGTCGGCATACTCGACGCGAGCACACTGGGTAAAATCGAAATCAGGGGCCCCGATTCGGCCAAATTTCTGGAAATGATTTACACCAATAACTGGATGAAACTCGAAGTGGGCAAGGCGCGTTACGGTTACATGCTCGGCGAAGACGGCATGGTGATGGACGACGGCGTTACTTTGCGCCTCGCGCAGGATCACTTTTTCATGCATACCACGACTGGCGGTGCGGCCGGGGTAATGGTCTGGATGGAGCGCTGGCTGCAAACCGAATGGCCCGAGATGGAAGTCTTTCTGACCTCGGTGACCGACCACTGGGCGACTGCTGCAGTGGTCGGGCCGAATAGCACTAAGGTTGTCGCCGCCGTTTGCGATGGCATCGAATTCGATACCGACGCTTTTCCCTTCATGTCTACCCGCAGCGGCACTATCGGCGAAGTCGAATGCCGCGTGAATCGTATCAGCTTTTCGGGAGAACTCGCCTACGAAGTCAACGTACCCGCGAATTACGGCCGTTTCATGTGGGAAGAGCTCATGCAGGCCGGCGCTGAGCATGATATTACTCCTTACGGCACCGAAACCATGCACGTGCTGCGCGCCGAAAAAGGTTATATCATCGTCGGTCAGGATACCGATGGTTCCGTCACGGTCGATGACCTGGGACACGGCTGGGCATTGTCAAAAATCAAAACAGATTTTATCGGTAAGCGGTCGCTGAGTCGCCCCGACAACCTGCGCAAGGATCGCAAGCAACTGGTGGGTTTGATCACTACCGACCCGAACACGGTTATCCCCGAAGGTTCACAACTGGTAGACGAACCACACGCGCCCAAACCGGTGCCGATGACTGGGCACGTGAGCTCGAGTTACTACAGCGCCTGTTGCGGGCACTCGATCGCGATGGCCCTGGTCAGGGGTGGGCATCGTCGCATGGGAGATTCCGTCTACGCACTGCTTGCCAACGGCCAGATAATCGAGGCGATAATTACCGAGGCGGTGTTTTACGATGAAGAAGGAACAAAAACCAATGGCTGATCTATTCCAGCAGCAGAGTCCACTGGTACAGATTGAACTGGGCGAGGCCAAAGGCCCGGCCCCGGAGATCAGGGAAATCCCGTTTCTGGGTTATTTAAATTTGCGTGGAAAACCGGCTAATACAGCCTTTCTCGCCGCAGTGCTAAAGGTGCTCGGCTGTGAACCCCCGATAGAACCCAACACCCTGGTCGAGTCGGGTGACATTCGCATCTATTGGCTCGGTCCGGATGAATGGCTGGTGATCACTCCGACCGGTCGGCAGGGCCAGGTGCAGGCCGAGCTGCTCAAGGCGCTGGACGGGGTATTTTCATCGGTTGTGGATAATTCGAGCGGCCTCACGCTGGTTGAAGTCAGCGGAGATAATGCCGCCGCACTGCTCGCCACCGATTGCCCCCTCGACCTGCACCCGAGCGCGTTCAAGCCCGGACAGTGCGCTCAAACGCGACTCGCCAAAGCCGGTATGACCATCGCCCCGTTGCGAAACGGCGAAGGCTTCGAAGTCATCCTGCGCCGCAGCTTTGCCGATTATCTATTGTTGTGGATGCAGGATGCGGCCGTAGCGTTTGAGTATCAGGAATAAGTTAATGGCGCCCGGGTTCGAATACAGGCGTTCACTGGCTTAAAGCGCCATGGCATTTTTTAAACTTTTTCCCCGAGTTACAGGGGCAGGGATCGTTGCGGCCGACCTTGTTGCGAGCGGCGAATTGATCCCGGTTAGCGGGCGCCGATGAGAGACTGGGTACGGGGGCCTTTTTAGGCGCTGGGTATTTGTCTTCCGGGCGTACCGTGGAACTGGGTACCCAATCTATGATCATGTGAATACGATCTTCATCGCTTTGATTTTCGACGGCGTGCAGGGTTGCGTTATTGATTTCCCACATTTCGCCTGCGCGCATCACCTTTTGTTCGCCTCCTACCATAAAGATCGCCCTGTCATTGGTAATAATGGGCACGTGGATGCGGTGACATTTGAGTAACGAATAAACCCCGTCCGTATGGATGGGTATCTTCCCGCCACCCTGTAGTTTGGCAAAAATCAGTCGCACCACGAATCCATCGTGTTGAAAATTCTCGGCGATGAAATCGAGCAGGGGTTTAAGTTCATCCTCGAACTGTAAATAGAGATCGTGGTAAGTCGGTTTGTAATGGCGAAAATCATCGTCGTAGATCAGCAATAATGACTGGGTCTGGCGATGCGCCTCGAAGGTATATTCTCGATTGGACTGCTCCCAGGCTTGCTGCGGGATTTGAGCCAGTTTCTTTTTTATCGGCTCGAC
>JBGMRM010000091.1:0-6521 GCA_048061415.1 Gammaproteobacteria bacterium
CCCGGTGTATACCGTCAGCGACCCGCGCAACGAAGTCATTAAACGTTTAGCCAAACAGCTTTCCGACGAAAACGACAATAGATTAATGTACGAAGTTGCCGAACGCCTGGAAAGCGTGATGTGGAAATTAAAGAAGATGTTCCCGAACCTCGACTGGTTCTCGGCTGTTTCCTACAACCAGATGGGCGTACCCACCGACATGTTTACGCCACTGTTCGTGATCGCGCGAACAAGCGGTTGGGGTGCGCATATCGTCGAGCAGCGGCAGGACGGCAAGATCATCCGTCCTTCGGCCAACTATACCGGACCTGAGAACCTGGCTTTCACCCCGATTTTAGATAGATAACAGGAATATACACAACATGAGCAAAGCTGCTGTACTGGACGCAAGCCGCCCCGAATTCGACCAGGTGATTCAGGATATCGTCGACTATGTTCTCGACTACGATGTCACCCAGTCCAAAGAGGCAATGCAAACCGCGCGTTACGACTGGATGGACACCATCGGCTGCGGCCTGCTGGCGCTGAGTTATCCGGCCTGCACTAAATTACTCGGGCCCATCGTGCCCGGCGCCGACATGCCCGGCGAGGGTGCGCGCGTACCCGGAACCCCGTACCAACTCGACCCCGTGCGCGCGGCCTGGAATATCGGCGCGATGGTGCGCTGGCTCGATTACAACGATACCTGGCTTGCGGCCGAATGGGGCCATCCATCGGACAATCTCGGCGCCATACTGGCGCTGGCCGATTACCTGTCGCGCAAGCGTGTGCGCGAGGGCGGGGCATCGCTGAGCATGCGCGATGTATTGATCGCGATGATCAAGGCGCACGAAATTCAGGGGGTGATCGCGCTCGAAAACTCGTTCAACCGCGTCGGCCTGTGCCATGTCATGCTGGTTCGCATCGCATCGACCGCCGTCACTGCACAAATGCTCGGTTGCTCGCGCGACGAATGCCTGAACGCGGTATCGCAGGCCTGGCTCGACGGTTCGTCGCTGCGCACCTACCGGCATGCACCGAACACCGGTTCGAGAAAGTCCTGGGCCGCCGGCGACGCGTCGTCGCGTGGGCTATTCCTGGCTTTTACCGCATTACGCGGCGAGATGGGTTACCCGTCAGCGATCACCGCGCCCACCTGGGGATTCCAGGATGTTGCATTCGGCCGCAAACCGCTCCAGTTCACGCAGGGCTACGGCACCTACACGATGGAAAACATCCTCTTCAAGATTTCCTTCCCGGCCGAATTCCATGCGCAAACCGCGGTCGAAGCGGCGGTTAGCCTGCACCCACAGGTTGTCGATCGTATCGACCTCATTGAGCGCATCGTGATCAAAACCCAGGAATCGGGGGATCGTATCATCAACAAAACCGGCCCGCTCGACAACCCCGCCGACCGCGACCACTGTATCCAGTACATGGTCGCAATCGGCCTGCTGAAGGGTGACTTACAGGCCGAGCATTACGAAGACAATGTCGCATCCGACCCGCGCGTGGATGCGCTGCGCGATCGCATGGAAGTATCCGAAGAGGAACGCTTCACACGTGAATACCTCGAAGCAGACAAGCGCGCGATCGGCAATTCGTTGCAGGTCTTCTTCAGGGATGGTTCGTCTACCGATGAGATCGTAGTCGATTACCCGGTCGGACACCGTCGCCGCCGCGACGAGGGTATTCCACTGCTGAAAGCCAAATTCGAATGCTACCTGCGCGCGAGAATCAGTGCGAAGAAGGCTGAGAAAATACTGGCGAATTGTTCGGATCAAAAATCCTTCGAAGCCACCAGCGTCACCGACATGATGGAATTGCTGCAACAGTAAACCAGCCGGTAGACAATAAATATCGATCGTTATCCCTACCTATTTGGGAATGACGTTTGCTTAAATTTGCAATAGGCTAAACCGGATAAAAGATTCCAGGACACGCCGTATATACATCCCTGTAGGCTCGACGGTAGCTCCCTGCTGCCGACGGTCCTGGAACCTTCTATCCGGTTTAGCCTGAATATCAAGCTAGCGTTATTCCAGCCCCAACGTTCGTTATTCCGGCCCCCGAGCCGGAATCTATCGTAATGTTAACCCCTTTATCAATGGGCAATAACTGGGCTTAAGATAGCGTAACCACCGGTATATTTTTACAGGGCCTTGCGCGACACGGCCGTCTCGCGCGCCCAGGGAGGGCTTGCAGCGCTCCCGTAAAAACATACCGGTGGTTACGCTTATCAGTGTTTTTCAATAATAATTCCCGACAGCAGTGGTAGAATTCTAGCTTAATCAATCCAGTCTACGGGAACCGTAACATGCCTGATACCAGTCAAAATAGTCCACCAGAAGACGCGCCAAAGCGTCGTGCTGCGACTCCGTTAGTCTGTTACAGCGTCGATCAATTACCTGTCTGTGATATGGAGTTATACGGCAAGGCGCGTCAGGACATGACAAAGGTTTCCGAACTGAAAATAGCGCCGCGCGACGGTGCCACCTTCGAAGTGCCTGCGGGTCATTTTTTTCGCATCGTCAGTGTCGAGGGGCCGCAGGTCGGCGATCTGAACCTGTGGAATGCGAACGATCTTTTCGAACGCTTCTTCAGCGGTAAAACCCGCCAACTGCACGCGACCCACGTCAGTACCGGCGACCGCCTGTGGAGTTCCCTGCCGGGCCTGAGACCGATGGCGACGATCACCCACGATACGCTGGACTGGTATGGATGGGATGACGACGGTAGTGGCGTCCACGATGTGATTGGCACGCGTTGCGACCCCTACACTAATTTTATGCTCAAGGGGGTCGATTACCATTATTGCTGCCACTCCAACCTGACGCGTGCGCTCGCCGCGGCGAAAGACATGCCTCTAGAACGGGCCGAACCCCTTATTCACGATGTGATGAATGTGTTCATGTGCACCGGATTTACCCTCGATACGCACCAGTACTTCATGAAAGCCAGTCCGGTACGTCCGGGGGATTTTATCGAATTTTTTGCCGAAATCGACCTGCTTGGGGCGCTCTCTACCTGCCCCGGCGGTGACTGTGGTAGTAGCCATTCAGACGACGCCACAACCTGTTACCCACTACTGGTGGAAATATTCAAACCTGCGGATGGTTCCTTGGCCGGTTGGGAATCCCCGGCGCGCAGCGGCTACTGCGGCGGTCATGGATTGTAAAATCTTACTCCCCTGATGCAGAGCAATACCCGTAGGGTCGAATTTATTCGACCGTCCCGGTTGTGCTGGCTGAATGAATTCGGCCCTACTCGAATAGATCCAAAATATCGGCCAGATCACTTTTCCCGGCCATAATCTCCGACTTTTCGAGCCCCTCCAGTTCGTGCGGAAACACCAGCCACGCCTCGCTCTGGTGGAGATAATAATCGGGTTCGAAGCCGACCTGGTTCTTACTCGGCTTATACCAGGGGCAGGCCACGCGAATATCACCCGGTGCATTGAGCCGGGACTGCTTTCGAATAGACTTGATCAATGCCGCGACACTGCGGCCCGAATCGAACACATCGTCGACGATCAATAGCTTGTCACTGGCATTGGCATTTTCGATCAGGTAGTGCAATCCATGTACCCGAATTTTCTTCGACTGCTTATTGATACCGTAGTAAGACGATGTTCGTACCGAGATATGGTCGGTTTTTATACCCTTGTATTCGAAATATTCCTGCACTGCGATACCAACCGGAGCGCCTCCACGCCAGATACCGACGATGAATTGAGGCCGAAAGTCATCCTGGTAAACCAGGTTCGCCAGACGAAACGAGTCTTCCAGCAATTCCTGGGCTGAAATGTAGGTTTTATCCATCGGGTACCACGCGACTGGAGTGATCGAAGCGCGCTATTTTTACATATTGGTTGTAGCGCGACTAGTCTGATCGCTCCGAATATGTCCTTCTCAAGCAGGTAATCCTGCTCGATGAAACCCCGCGATGAATTCATTCAGCACCTGTTCGTCACGATAGGGCAGAGATGTTGCAAATACCGAAATTGTGAAATCTGGCTTGAGGGAAAGGACTGCCTCTAAATGCATTGCTGTTTTATCGGCTTGGCCGAGTTCTGAATAACAGGCCGCCAGGTATGCATGAACCCAAAACTGTGGCGTTTCTATACGTTCGAGCGCGGATACAGCCTCGTCATATTGCCTGGCCGTGTGAAAACAGCGCCCTAGAATGTTCCAATACCAGTTTGGATGATAAGGGTTGCGGCGCATAGCTTGCCGAACAAGATCTGCCCCCACTAACGGCTCGTCTGTATACATCAATATTCTGCCATTTTCGACCATGATAAGGTCGTCGTTGGGGTTCAGTTTGGATGCTCTGGCAAGATGATGCTTAGCCTTGACGTGCTCGGCACGAAACGTATGAGCCACCCCCAAAGCCAGGTGAATTTTACTCTCGTGGCTATCCAGTGCGAGTGCTTTTTCACCTAAACGAACTGCAATTTCGAGTCCATCTGGTGTCAAGTTCCAGAACCAGCTCACTATACTTACGTATGCCAACCAGCCATGGGCACGAGCAAATGTAGGGTCCAGGGAGATTGCATGCTCAAAATACTCCTGCGCGTTTTTATAGTCCTCTTCCGTGTAGTTATGCATCAGCCTCTGGCCACGAAGAACATTTTCATAGGCGGAAAGATTGGCGACTGGCTTACTCGTTATAAGGTCGGTGTCAAAATCATCAATTCGTCCCACGATAGTAGAAACGATAGACCGCGAAATTTCGTCTTGAAGCGAGAAAACGTTCTCCGGGTCTCCTTCATAGCGATCAGCCCAGACATGATCTGTGGTGCTGGCATCAATCAACTGACCCGTGATGCGAACCCTGTTACCTACCGTGCGCACGGAACCCTCGAGTACGAAGCGAACACCAAGACTCCGTCCCACTTCCCGAATATCGACCGATTTACCGCGAAAATGGAAGGACGAATTTCTTGCCACGACAAAGAGGGAACCGAATCGACTCAATTCTGTAATGATATCTTCGGTGATACCGTCCGAAAAATACTCCTGCTCCTGCTCACCCGACATGTTAGTGAAAGGCAACACAGCGATTGACGGTTTATCGGGTAATTCAAGTGGGTGTTCGGGGGTCGTAATTTCTGGTGGCTTTTTCGATGGAATACTTTCAGCGCCTCGAACGACGTCACCCTCCCCTTCTTTAATCAGCCTGTATAAATCCTGAATACTGGCGGATGGTGCGGTATCCAGTTCCCGCCGTAGTAATTCCCTACAAAGTTCGAACTGTTTTAGCGCCTGTGCCCGCTGGTTGCTCTCAGCATAGCCTTGCATCAGGGCACGGTGGCCCTCCTCGTTGAAGGGATCGAGCTCTATGAGCTTTCGTCCAATCTCGATTAGTTTTTTGATATTGCTTTCGCTGGCAAAGCGACCGATGAGGGTACACAGCATTTCTGCCAGTTTGGTACGCAGGCCTTCTCTTTCCAGTGTAAGCCACTCTTCCCATTCTCTGTCCTGGATCACCAGGCCTTCGAGCAGATCCCCTCGGTACAGGGTTACTGCTTTTTCTAGAGACTGGTTATCTTGTGAATCGATTAACTGATTGAATTCGGCCAGGTCGGTCTCGATCAGATCAGGATTAAAACCGATGCGTTTGCGTTCAACCTGGAGCAGGTCCTCGGCATTCTCCGCCAGGGCTTTTTTCAGCGACCACAGGGACTGGCGTAGAGACGCCCCGGCTTGTTCTTTACCGCGATCACTCCATAACAGATCGATGATTCTGCTTCGGGTGCAGCTGTAATTGTCAGATAAGGCCAGGGTAGCCATAACACCCTGATCCTTGGCACCCGAAAATTTGATGGGTTGCCCATCATTGTCCAGGCACTGGAATTCACCCAGCAAATTGATGCGGATTGATCCCATTCGGGTCTTTTTCCTCCTTAGGTGCACCCAGTTTATCTATTTTGACTCATTATTCACGTTTTCAAATTCAATTTGACGATTTGTTTACGGTGTTTTAACGGTCGGTTGACTGTCTATTCGTATCATGGCGGTACTTAATAACCCAGACCGGAGCAAGACGATGAACACTATTGCAGTTAAAGAAATTCAGGCCCCGAACGTAGATACCAAAGCAATGGAAAGCAAAATATTCGCCGCGCTTGAAGCCGGTAAAAAGCAGGTTAAGAGATTATCCTGGCTGTTTGAGCGTCACCCTGGCTTTGTCGAGAAAAATGCATGGGACGAACACCTGGGTCTCGAAGTCAGACGTATGAGGTGGTAGCCATAAATTACACCAATCCGATATGTCAGACCGCCGCGCAAGCGGGAATGACGGGCATAAGCAAAGAAAGACTGCGGCAGTTACGACTGACCCTTACCCAGGCTAAGGTATCAATAACTCCCGTTGCTGCTCCTCATCGAAAAAATGGTCGATACAGTTGTTACCTTCGCCGGCCCGGTCGATGCAAACGAACTCCATCTCGGCATAGGGGGTCAGTAATACATGGTGCCAGGTACCCGCGTGATAATTGATGCCCTGCCGACCATTGGTAACGAATGCCTGTAGTTGAT